>JBMFPL010000023.1:0-17611 GCA_049969115.1 Bryobacteraceae bacterium
CGGCCCTCGCGGCCGCGGGCCCACTCCAGGTATTCCTGAACGCTGTAGAAGGCCCGCTCGCGATACAGGCGTCCGCCTTCTTCCACCGGCACGGTCCAGTTGTAGCTCCAGGCATCGCCCGTCCGCCGCATCCAGCGCGCCAGCAGCGCTTCCATCTCTTGCCTGATCCCAGCGGCCGCGGGGTCGTCCACGAGATTGTTCAACTCGTACGGGTCTTTTTCCAGATCGAACAGCACCCACGGTCGGTCGGCGAAGCGCGCGTACATGAAGCGCTGCGTGCGCACGCCCCGCCAGCCTGCGGGAACCTCGCCGGGCGCGTAAGGCCCGAAGATCTGAAAGTACGCGGACGCCGGCGCGCGCGGATTGCCCTCCAGGATGACCCGGGAGAGATCAGCTCCCTGCATGGCGCGCGGGGCTTTCAGCCCGCTCAGAGCGAGCAGCGTCGGCGCGAAATCCACGTGCGTGAACAAGGTCCGCTCGCGCCGACCTGCCCGCACGCGGGCGGGCCAGCGGAGAATGCCGGGCACGCGGATGGATTCTTCGAACGGCTTGCGTTTCAGGCGGAGGCCGTGCGAGCCGAGCATGTCGCCGTGGTCGGAAGTGAACCAGACGATGGTGTCCTCGGCCATGCCTAGCCGGTCCAACGCCGCCAGGAGCCGACCGATCTGATCGTCAATGGCGGTGATAGCGGCGTAGTAGGCCGCGATTTCCTTGGGGCCGGGCGAACCCGGCCTCGCTTTCCAGTTGTGCCGCATGGCGAGTCGCGCCGGGTCGTACATCTTCATGTACTGTTCCGGCGCGCCGTATGGATCGTGCGGCGGCCCCATGGCGATCATCAGGAAGAACGGCTGACGCGATCGCGCTGAGGCCTGGAGAAACTCGATCGCCAGATCGGTCCAGACCTCGGGTTCGAAACGGTTCGTGCGGATCGGCTGCGGGTCGTCGCGGAAATACGTGTTGTCGAAGTGCCGGTGACTGCACTCGTTGGCCGCCCAGAACCGGAACCCCTGCCGGCGCGGTCCCGGCGGCACGAATCCGGGCAGGCGCGGCCCGCCGTCCAGGTGCCACTTGCCGATGAACCCCGTGTGGTAACCTGCGTCCGCAAGGATTTCCGCCAGCGTAACTTCGGATTCGCGCAGACGCAGGTCGTTGGCGATCATGCCGTTGCGGTGCGCGTACTTGCCAGTGAGCATGGTGGCGCGCGCGGGCGAACACACCGGCGAGTTGGCCAACGTATTTTCAAACAGCACGCCTTGGCTGGCGAGCCTGTCCAACTGCGGCGTGCGCACGTCCGGGTTGCCCATAGCGCCCAGCGCCTGCGCGCGCATTTGATCGGGAAAAACGAAGAGGATGTTCGGGCGACGCGAGGCCCGCACGCCAGGCGCCAGCGCGCCGCTTGCAGCCAGGAATCGCCTTCGCGTCAGATCCGCCATTTCAGCCGCGCACCAGCATACCACAAGGAAGCCGAGTCGGAGGCGGGCGGATTGTCGAGCGACGCAGGAACACGTTTTCGGCTATCGCTTTCTCCGCTCGCGAACGGCGGCAGTCGGCCCCCAACCGCGAGTTCAGTTCGCTGGCGCCTCGAGCAACTGCCGCAGCCAGGCAAAGCTGGCTTCCAGGTCCTCGCGTTCGCGCTCGAGCGCTTGCTCCTTGCTAAGCTGGGGCGGCGCGGGCCGCGGTGAGCCCGGTTCGGCCAGCGCCAGGAAGCGCGCGAACTCCCACGCTGGCGTGTTGCGGTAGGCCTCCCAGAACTTGGGATCCAGAAAGGCAAAAACCCGTGGGCCGGTGACGATCACTTCCAGCGAGAGCGTGCGGCCGGGGCAGCGCCGCAAGAACTCACGCACCCACTCGTCCAGGTGCACGTTGCCCTCACCCGCGCGCACCCAGGCTACGGCGGCGCCTTTGGGGACCCGCCAGACGGCGCTGTCGCGCAAGTGGCAGGTCAGGGTGTAGGGCGCGAGGAGCTCCAGCGTGAGGTGGGGATCCTCAATGGTCCATAGGGGATTGCCCGAGTCCAAGCAGACGCCGACCCAGTCGCGGCCTGCCTCTTCGACCAAGGCTTTCAGCTCCCGGGCCTGCATGTCGCCGGCATGATTTTCGATGGCTATCCGAATGCCGGCATCCAAGGCTTGGGAGCGGACTGCACGCAGCACGCGCACGGTGTTTTCGATGTGGGCCTCGATGCCGGGAGGGACGGCGCGGTCCGCCATGCTGCCCAGCACCGCGCGCACGATGGGCGAGCCCAGCAGGCGGGCAACGTGTATCATGCGGCCCAGTTGCTGCTCCGCAGTTCCCTGCGAAGGGTCGAACATTTTCGAGCTGGGGCAGATCGAGCGCATGCCTACCTCCAGCTCCACGCCCAGATCGCGGGCGCGGGCAGCGACGCGCCGCAGATGGTCGTCCTCGAGCGAACCCAGAAAACGCGGCTCGCTGAAGTGGATCACGCGGGCGCCCAGGCGCGCGCAGTACTCCAGCGACTGGAACGCGTTCCACCCCTGAGAACGCAGGCTGAACAGGTCCACCCCCAGGCGCACGTCCTTGACCTCCCACAGCGGCATGGCAGTCAGGGCCAGAAAGTCGCGCCGCCGCATGAGCGCATCACCCCCGGAGCTGTTCGGCCAGCCACACGATGTAACGGGTATTGCGGCGGCGCACCTCGCGCAGCAAATCCTGCGGCAGCTCGTCGAGCTTCTCCTTGAAGAAACGGTGGTCGCCGTCGGGGGATTCCACGTCGCGGCTGCCCACCATGTTGCCGATCCAGAAAACCAGAAAGAGATTGCCGTCCACACGACCGCGCTCGGGATCGCCGAGGTAGGTGCCGCGGCCCAGTTGGCGGTAGTAGGCAGCCAGTTCGCTTTCCTCGCCGAAGGCCCCCTTTTCGGCGAAGGCCTCCGCGCGCCGCGCCATGCGCTCATAGAGCTCGCGCCAGTAAGAGCCGGGCGGCTGCTCGCGCAACACGTCGAACAACTGCAACTGGAGCTCGCCCGAGATCTTGTAGTTGACGCGGCCCGCAGTGGCGCGGCCGATCTGCCGCAGCACCTCGGCCTGCTTGCCGCTGCCCGAGTGAATGCTGAGGGTGGCGTTGAAGTGGCGGGCCACCGCGGCCAGCTCGGCCACGCGCGCGCCCAGCTCCTCGAGCGGCCGGCCGCCGAACTCGCGTTCCACGCGCGGCACCAGCTCGGGCCACATCTTCTTGCGGGCGTATTCGCGCAAGCCGATGCCGGTTTCAAGCGAGCTTTCCATGGCCACCGGGTAAGCCTGACGCTTCTTGAAGCCGAGATTGGGCGGAACCAGTTGGGCGGGCCGCCCGCGCGCCCGCAGCCAGTGCATGTAAAACAGCAGCTCCTCGGGTGTGGTCAGCGTCTCGGCTTCGTCGAGCGAGGGCTCGAAGTCGAACGTGCGCCCGCCCGGCGCGCCGGCCTTGACCTGTTTGATCCAATCGTAAAGCTCTTCGTTGAGCTTCAGGCTGGGACCGAACTTGACCGCCAGCCTCCGGATCTGGTTTTCCTCGAGCCGGTAGGTGCGCTCGCCAGCCTGGAAAGGTCTGGAGAACTCCGCCAGGATCCAGCGCCGGTCCTCCGGCGAGAACAGCGTTTCGAAGCGCTCGGCGACGATGGCATCGCTCCAGGGTTCGGGGTGGCGCGGATCGGCACGCAGTTCGATGACCCGCGAGGTATCCGTAGTGAATTTGGTGAAGCCCGCGGCTTGCCGGATGGCTTCCTTGCCCGCTTCGACCGAGCGGCGGATGTCGTCGTTGGTGGCGCCCGTGATGATGATGTGGTCGGCCTCAGCCGTGTAACCTTCGCGCCAGCCTGCCCGGATCGCCGCCCACAGGCCCGCGTGATAAAGGTGGCGGATGCTCACCCGGGTGTGGCCGGGCGCGGTAGGGTTCTCGCCGTCGCGGCGCGCGAGTTCCTCGTCGGTGGTCATCTCGCGCGAGGCGGAAAGCTGGGGTGTGGAGGCCATGTTCAGCCCGGTGTTCTTGAGAATGATGCGGTAGGCCTCAAAGATGGCTGGCAGGCTGATTTCCGGGTGGCGGTTGCCTGCGGCGATAGCCGCCCGCGTCCCTTGCGGCTGCGGGAGGAAAGCGTCGTCCACCTGCTCGGCGAATGTGCGCAGCGCCTCATAATCGCGCGAGGAGAAGGAAATCGCGTTGACGACTACCTCCAGGCCCTGGGCGGAGCGCTGCCGCACCACCAGTTGCGAATGGGGGAACAGGGCACTGGCCGGGGCGCTGGCGGGTGCGATGCGCAGTAACAAGGGCTGCGGCGACGGGGCGATCAGACCGTCAACAGCCACGTAATACGCCGAGCGGTGGATGGGATCGCGCACCAGGGATCCCGAGTACACTTCCATGCTGCCCAGTTTCAACGCCGCCAGGCGTGTGCTCAGACGGTTGCGCAGCTCATCGTTGAGCTCGCGGCCTTCGGCGTGTTCCAGCACCAATCCCGCCAGGGCAACAGCCTCGCGGGCATCCAAAGGCAAGGACCCGGGAATGGCAGTCACTTTGCCACCTCGCTCAAAGTTTGAGATTCTTCAGGTAAGCCCGGAAGGGCCCTCCCAGATCTTCGCGACGCAGCGCGAACTCGACGGTGGCGATCAGGAAGCCCAGCTTGTCGCCCGCATCGTAGCGCGTGCCGCGGAAGCGGTAGCCGTACAGCGGGCCCGAGCTGAGCAGGCGGCGCAGCCCGTCAGTGAGCTGGATTTCGCCCAGAGCCCCGGGGCCTGCTTCCTCGATGGCGGGGAAGATTTCCGGGGTCAGCACGTAGCGCCCGATGATGGCCAGATTGGACGGCGCATCTTCGCGCCTCGGTTTCTCCACCAGATCCCGGATGCGGAACAGGCGGTCGCGCTCGCCGTTGTACTCGACAGGTTCGGCAGCCACGATGCCGTAACTGGAGATGCTTTCCGGCGGCACTTCCATCAGCGCGAGCACGGGCGCCTGGAAGCGTTCCCAGACATCGAGCAACTGCCGGAGCGCAGGCGGATCGGCCTCGATGACGTCATCGGCCAGCACCACCGCGAACGGCTCCCCGCCCACGATCTCGCGCGCGCGCAGCACCGCGTGTCCCAGCCCCAAAGCCTCGCGCTGCCGGACGTAGGCCACCTCGATCATGTCGGAGATCTGGCGCACGGCGGCCAGCAGGTCGAGCCGGTTGCGGGTCTCCAGTAGGTGCTCCAGCTCGAAACTCACATCGAAGTGATCCTCGATGGCGGTCTTGCCGCGCCCGGTGACGATGAGAATGTTGCGGATGCCCGAGCGGACTGCCTCCTCAACGCCGTACTGGATGAGCGGCTTGTCCACCAGCGGAAGCATCTCCCTGGGCTTTGGTGGCGGGCAGGAAGCGGGTTCCCAATCCCGCAGCGGGGAAGACAGCTTTTCGTACCTTCAGGCTCATGATCGCGGCCGGCTCCGTCGATGGCGGCAAGCGAAAAATCCGCCCGGCTTCGAACCCGAACTATGATTATAGGGGGATTGCCAGTGGCGGCAACGGTCACAGGGTTGGTGCGCAAGCTGAAGCTGACGCTCGAGATGATCAAGTTCGAGCATTCGGTTTTCGCCTTGCCGTTCGCGCTGACCGCGGCCTTGCTGGCGATCCGGGAAACGGGCCTGGGATGGTCCGCGGCGCTGGGCAAGCTGGGGTGGATCGTGGCCGCCATGGTGGGCGCGCGCTCGGCGGCCATGACCTTCAACCGGCTGGCCGACCACGAAATCGACGCCCGTAACCCGCGCACGGCGAGGCGTCACCTTCCCGCCGGGTTGCTCTCGCGGCGGTTCGCTTGGGGGTTCCTGGTCGTTTCCGTCGGGGTGTTCCTTTTGGCGGCCCGCGCGCTCAACGCGCTGTGCTTTCGCCTGGCGCCGCTCGCGCTGGCGCTGCTGCTGGCCTATTCTTATACCAAGCGCTTCACCGCGCTCACCCACTTCGTCCTCGGCCTGTGCCTGGGGGCGGCGCCCGCGGCGGCCTGGATCGCCATCGAGGGCGCTCTCGATCCGCGCATCCTCTGGCTGACGGCGGCGGTCGCCTTGTGGAGCGCTGGCTTCGACATTCTTTACGCCTGCCAGGACTGGGACTTCGACCGCCGCGAAGGGCTGCGCAGCCTTCCCGCCCGGCTCGGCATCGCCCGGGCGCTCACCGTGGCCCGGGCGGCCCACGCGCTGGTGCCGCTTCTGCTGCTTGCCCTGGCGCGAGGCTTCCGCCTCGGCTGGCTCAGCACGGCTGGCGTGGCGGCCATCGCACTGCTGCTGGTGTTCGAGCACCGGCTGGTCAAACCGCACGATCTTTCGCGCGTCAATGCCGCCTTCTTCACCGTGAACGGCTACGTCAGCGTGCTATTCTTCCTGTTTTGGGGGGCTGAGATTCTGGGTCTGGGCGCGCGGAGCTGAACCATGCCGGTCTTCATCGAGGACGCCTCGCTCGTGCCTATCCTGCGCAAGGTGGAACAGGGCGAGCGACTGGATCGTGACGACGGCCTCGCCTTGTACCGCACTGCCGACCTGCTGGCTCTCGGCTACATGGCCAACCGGGTGCGCGAGCGGCTGCACGGCAACCTCACTTATTTCAACGTGAACCGGCACATCAATCCCACCAACGTGTGCGTGGCGAGCTGCCGGCTTTGCGCCTTCGGCAGGAAGCCGCGCGATCCTGGGGCTTACACCATGTCGCTCGAGCAGGTTTGGGAGACCGCGGCGAAGGGCTGCAGCGAGGCCGTCACCGAGTTCCACATCGTCGGCGGCCTGCACCCGGAACTGACGCTGGACTGGTACTGCGACATGCTGCGCGGCCTCAAGCAGCGTTTCCCCCAAGTTCATCTGAAAGCGCTCACCATGGTCGAGATCGCCTGGCTGGCGCGACGCAGCAAGCTCACCGTCGCCCAGACGCTCCAGCGGTTGATCGAGGCGGGTGTGGATTCCTTGCCGGGCGGCGGCGCAGAGATCTTCTCCGAGCGCGTGCGACGGATCATCTGCGACCATAAGATCAGCGGCGAGGAGTGGCTCGAAGTGGCGCGCACCGCGCATCGCATGGGGCTTCGATCCAACTGCACCATGCTCTACGGTCACATCGAAACCGACGAGGATCGCGTGGACCACCTGCTGCGGCTGCGCGCGCTTCAGGACGAAACCGGCGGCTTCGTAGCCTTCGTGCCGCTGGCCTTCCATCCTGCCAACACCGCACTGCGCGCGCTGGCCCCGCCCACCGGCTTCGATGACCTGAAAGCGGTGGCGGTGGCGCGGCTGCTGCTCGACAACATCCCGCACATCAAGGCGTACTGGGTCATGATGACGCCGCGCGTGGCGCAGATCGCACTGCGTTTCGGGGCCGACGACATTGACGGCACGGTAGTGGAGGAAAAGATCTACCACGACGCCGGCGCCACCACCGCCCAGGCCATGCGGCGGGACGAGCTGGTGGCGCTGATTCGCGGAGCCGGGCGCGAGCCCGTCGAGCGCGACACTCTGTATCGTGCCGTGACCCGCACGGAAACCACCGTGACCGTGATGGTCTAGTAGACGGTTGCCGGCTCGCCCATGCGCCCAACCTCACCCGGCGGAGGCCAGAAACTTCTCCAGCCTCGTGGCATGGTCCTCGGCGACAGGCAGTTGGAGGCCAATCCGCAACAGGTCGCGAGGCTCGCCCAGGCGTTGCAACGAGCACTGGCCGTGATCGCCCGAATACCAGGGGGACAAAAGCCGGCGGAGCTCATCGCCGAGCGCGCTCCAGCTTGCGTCGGTATTGGGGGCCAGCAGGCGGTCGTTGAAGACGATTTCCCAGCCTGAATAGTCGAAAGCCAGTTTGCCGCGCAACTCGGGTTCCTCAGCAAGCCGCCGTGCGGCGAGGAAGGCCTGCCGCATGGAATAGAGGATCCTGGTACTCAGAGAACCTTTGAGCACGGTCTTACGCGCGTAGAGTAGGCCGGGACGGCCGTGCGTGCGGTCCAGGCAGTAGTTGGCTTCGTGACCCACCAGAATGATCGCTGGACCCACAGGCAAGTGGCGGTAATCGGCTACGTCCACGAGCAGTTCCTCGCAAGCATCAAGCTGAATCCAGCGGTGGAACACGGCGATGGCAACATCCAGGCAAGAGGGGTCAAACACGGAAGCCAGGACCTTGGCTTGCACGTGCTGGATCCGGTCAAGCTCGCAGCGGTTCATGAAACCAGCTCCTGACGCTTCGCCGCGCGCGCCGCTGCCATTCGCGCCCGGCAGCCGTGGCAGGCATCGAGGAACACCTGAGCTTCGCTGAGCAGCCGCGCGACCGAGTCGGCCTCGGCTGGTTGGTGACGCTTTTCCCAAGCAGACAGGAAATAGTTGGCGAAGGTGGGGCCCACGAACGGGTCGAAAATGAGCTGTGTGTCGTAAAGTTCGCTCTTGAAGAGGGCGATCAATTCGGGCTCCTCACCCGGGCGGAAGCCCAACCATTCCAGCAGGGCCCGTGCCGCGTCGAGCATAGCCTGGCAGGCGGCCTGCCGGGCACCCTCAGGATCGCCCTTGTCGAAGAGAACCTGCGCCTCGAGCAGTTGGTGCTCGCAGCAGGCCAGTTGGAACTCCACTGGTGTGACCACCTCGCCGGCGCATTCGCCGACCCCGATGTCTTCGGTACTGAAGACCCGCGCGTCACCCCAATCAACGTAGTAGGACGGATCGGCCTGATACGGAGGCACTTCGCTGAGGTCCTCGACAAGGGCCTTCAACGCGACTTTGCCTTTGCGGCGGACGAAGCTGTGGAAATCTTCATGGTCGGCGCGCTCGGCCAGGTAACTAGCGAGGATTCGCTGGAGGGCCTCAGGAACCTTCTTGGCGGGAATGGCGGCGATGGCCAGACCGTAAGAACCCGCGTTGTGGCTGCGGTCGCCGCCCAACAGGAGCTGGAAGTGGGGCACAGCGTAGCCGTACCTGTTGCGGCTGATGCCGTAAAAGCCGATGTCGGCGACGTGATGCTGGCCGCATGAATTGAAGCAGCCGCTGATTTTGATGCTGAGGCCGGCCGTCGCAGAATCCAAGGCGCCCACCTGCGGGGCGAGCCGGTCGCCAAGCTCTCGCGCCAAGCCACGCGAAGAAGCGATACCCAGCTTGCAGGTGTCGGTGCCGGGGCAGGCGGTGATATCCGCGATGGTGCCCGCCAGCGGCGAGGCGAGGCCCGCTCGCGTCAAATCCTCGTACAACGACGGCAGATCCGATTCCCGGACCCAGCGCAGCAGGAAGTTCTGTTCGATGGTCGTGCGAATCGTGTCGGGCGTGTACCGGCGCACGAGATCGGCGAGGGTACGCAGCTGCTCGGCAGCGATATCACCCAGGGGCAAAACCACGGTGACCGCAACATATCCGGGCTGGCGCTGGTAGTAGACGTTGCGCTGCACCCAGGTTCGATAAGCCGCTGGCTGTGGCATAAGCGCAGACGGTGCCTGCGGAAGGGCAGATGCAGGCAGGGCTTCCCGGAAGCGCTCGGCTTCCCACAGATACGATGTCCAAGCCGGATCCTGAGGCAGCGATTCACGCTCGCTGGCAACCAGGCGCTTGAACTCCTCGATGCCGAGCTTCTCGATGAGAAACTTCATGCGGGCGCGGTTACGGTTCTTCTTCTCCCCGTGCTGCGCGAACACGCGAGCGATCGCCTGCACCGTGGGAAGCAGTTCCTCGACAGGCAAAAAGTCGCTGAACAATTTCGCCTGGTAGGGAACCGGGCCCAGGCCGCCGCCCACTAGCACCTCAAAACCACGGACCGGCCGACCGTCAACTTCCCGCACGCGCGCCAGCAGCCCGATGTCATGGATGCGCGCCAGCGCGCAAGGCTTCTCGGGACAGCCGGAAAAAGCAATCTTGAACTTGCGACCGAAACTCTGGCAATCGGGGTGTCCGAGCAGGAAATAGGCGCACGCCCTCGCGTAGGGGGTGACGTCGAAGACCTCGTCGCGGCAGATGCCGGTCAGCGAGCAGGCCGTCACGTTTCGCACCGTGTTGCCGCAAGCTTCGCGGGTGGTAATCCCGACGGCGGCCGATCGGCGCATTATGGTGGGCGTGTCGTCCAGGTGCACGAAATGCAACTGGAAATCCTGGCGCGTGGTGACGTGGACGACGCCGTCGGCGTACTCTTCGGCCAGTTCGGCCACCACCTCCAGTTGCCGGGCGTTCAAGCCGCCATAGGGGATCTTGATGCGCTGCATGCCAGGCGCGTCCCAGACGGTGTTGACGCCTTTGGTCAGCTCGCCGCAAGGATAGCGCAGCGTGCGCATACGGAGTCCATCGTGACGCTGGCCGTTGTCATAGCGCTGGCCGTAGCAACCGCGCCGCAAGCGGATCTCCGCGAAGACCTTCTCGTCGAGGCGACCCTGTTTCCTCAGGGCGATCTGGGCCTCGAACTCGGCGATTTCAGCGGCCAGGGCAGCAGGCAGCTTGCCAGCCAGCCGCTCCCGCCACGGGGCATTACTGGCTTTCATTGTGAGAAGCCCTCCCTCGGGATCATGGATCGACAACCAGTATAGCACAGGATCCCGCTCATTATGTACCAATTTCGATCGGATTAACTATCATGTCCCAAAGATGTTGCAGGATAACGACAAATCTGAATGTTTACATACAAGATCGGGAATACTATACTACCTGCATGGCTACAACCTCCGCCGAGGTCGCTAACTTGGTTGGCCAGACCACTGCCGCTCCCCAGCTCCCGCACTACTACCCCGTGCTGCTGGATTTGCGGGGGCGCCGCTGCTTGGTCCTGGGGGTGGGGCAGGCCGCGCGCCTCCGCGTACAAGCTTTGGCGGACGCCGGCGCCCAGGTCTCGCACTTGGCGGGCCTGATGGATCCCGAGCGGGTGTCAGAGTATTTCCTGTGCGTTGCCGTGGGACTGCCCCGGGCCGTCAACGCAGGCTTGTACGAAGCCGCGCTACGGCATGGCGTGCTTTTTGACGCCGTGGACGATCCCGATCACAGCCACTTCATTCACCCCGCTATTCATCGCCAAGGCGGCTTGATCATTGCCGTTTCAACCAGCGGGGCCTGCCCAGCCCTGGCCGTGCGCATCCGTGACGAACTGGCTGCCAGGTATGGCCCGGAGTTTGGGCAATTCGTGGCGGCTTGCGGGCGGATCCGCAAACGGATGGCGGAATTGATTGCCGACTTCGAGTCGCGCCGTGCCGCATGGTATGCGCTGGTGGATGGCTGGCTTTCGGCGCGGCTCACACAGCCTGATTCTCTGACTGCGGAGGACCTGCTGGAGGAAGTATGCAAGAACTTTGG
Source organism: Bryobacteraceae bacterium (assembly GCA_049969115.1). Lineage (GTDB taxonomy): Bacteria > Acidobacteriota > Terriglobia > Bryobacterales > Bryobacteraceae > DTHT01. The sequence goes on from JBMFPL010000023.1 coordinate 11,237, forward strand.
ACTCACAGCACGAACTTGATCGAGTCGGCGCTGGCCGCAGGGCGCAGCCAATCGGTGTTAACCTGCAGTTTCCAGCTCGAGGACATGGTGGTTTTGCACATGGTGCTACCGCTGGCGCCTCGAATCCCGGTCATTTTCCTGGATACGGGATATCATTTCCCGGAAGTGTACGCATACCGCGACGCGATGGCGCGTGCTTGGAACATCAATCTGGTCAACGTCGAGCCCTCGCTCAGTGTGGCCGAACAGGAGGCCCAGTTCGGCGTACTCTACCGAACCGAGCCGGACCGCTGCTGCCGGTTGCGCAAAGTGGAACCGCTCATGCGCGCCTTGGAGCCCTTCGATCTGTGGCTGACGGGCCTGCGGAGGGAACAGTCTCCGAGCCGGGCCAATTTGCAAATCGAAGAAACCCAGCGGTTGCCCAGCGGCAAGACCATACGCAAGATCAACCCCCTGGCTGAGTGGACTTGGACCGACGTCACGGCTTATGCCTTGGCGCATGATATTTCGCCGCTGCCGCTTTACCAGCAGGGGTACACCAGCATCGGCTGCGCCCCTTGCACCACGCTGCCCCAGGATCCCTCCAATCCGCGCTCGGGACGTTGGGGCGGGCGCAAGCTCGAGTGCGGCATCCACACGTTCGGGGCGACACGGTCATGAAGGAAGTCGTAGTCGGGCTGGCGGTCGCGGCGGTGACCTCCGCGACCGGGGTCGGGGGTAGCCTCATCACGCTTCCTTTGCTTTTGCTGGCTTGCTCGGCGGCCGCGCCCAAGGCGGTCGGGACCGCACTGGTGTTTGCCACGCTGATTCGAATCGCAGCCTTGAGCGATTACGCCCGGCGTCAGGACGTGAATTGGGAGGCTGCCGGGCGCATGTTGCTGGGAGGTGTGCCCGGCGTACTGACGGGTTCGCTGTTGCTGGCCAAGGTGTCGGCGGCCGACTTGCAAGCCTTGATCTTGCTGGTGGGACTCACCATCTGCACCATGGCGGTCTACGACTTGCTACGGCCGTGGCTGGCCAGCGGAAGCCGGATGCGCGACAGCAAGCACTTGCTGGGTTGGCTTTCTTTTCCGGTCGGTCTGCAAGTGGGGTTTTCGGGCGTGGGGGCCGGGGCTTTAGGGACCTTGCTGTTGTTGAACTACACCCGCCTGGAAGCGTCCACCGTGGTCGGCACTGTGTTGGTGTTCAGTCTCGGGCTGTCCACGCTGGGCAGCGGCGTCCACGCGGCATTGGGCAACTGCGACTTCGTGTTGGTGGGCAAACTGGCCATAGGGGGTATGCTTGGGGTGATGCTGGGCGGATGGATGGCCTCTCGGGTGCCCGCGCGCCCGATGCGTATGGCCTTGTTAGCACTCCTCGCCGTGCTGGGCGGCCGGCTTTCTTGGGAAGGCGTGCTGGCATTGCTTACCTTGCGATGAGCGACAGCGCCAGAATCTATCTGGTAGGCGCGGGGCCGGGAAGGGCCGACTGGCTCACCTTGCGCGCCGCGCAGCTTCTAGGCCGCGCCGATGTGGTCATTCACGATCGTCTGGTTTCCGATGCCGTGTTGTCGCTCGTGAATCCAGCCGCACTCCTGCTGAGCGCGGATGAAGAGGAAGACGACCGCGAAAGACGCCAGTTGCGGATTCTCCACTTGTTGGAGTTTTATGCGGAAAAACACCGCTGCGTGGTGCGGTTGAAAGGTGGCGATCCCTTTGTGTTCGGTCGAGGGGGCGAGGAATGGGCCTGGCTGGTGCAAAGGGGCTGGCCGGTAGAAGTGGTCCCGGGCGTCAGCAGCGCCATCTCCCTGCCCGCCCTTGCCGGCATTCCCCCGACTTTCCGCGGCATCTCAAGCGGGTTCGCCGTGATCACCGGTTCTTTGCGCGGCGGCCAACAACCTTGCTGGCACCGCTATGCCCAGGTGGACACATTGATCGTCCTGATGGGGGTTCGTCGGCGTAGGCAGATAGCGGAGGCACTGATCGAGGCCGGTCGTCCGGCCGCGCAGCCGTGCTGCTTCATCGAAAACGGGGCCACCCCACGCGAGCGAATCGTGCTGAGCACCCTATCGCAAGTCGCCCTCGGGCAGTGCGCAGTCCAGCCGCCGGCAGTATGGGTGATCGGTGATGTAGTCGCCTTGCGGGCGCAGACGGTGCAACACGCCGGTCCGGTTGAGGAGATCGAGGTTCGGGTGCTTGCGGCTGATCCCGCCTGCCCGCGGCCCCACACACCTAAGCCCGCAGCCACGCGCTTCTAACCCCGGGGCCCTCAGAAGCGGGGAGCGCCCGGATTAGCCCTTTGGCTTTGGCAGCTTCCTCCTAACAAGTCCCAGCGCGATCAGTCCCGCGCCGACCAGCGCCAGCGTGACGGGCTCGGGCACTGCCTCGACCGGCTCGGCCAAGGCCGAAACGATGTTCACGCGCAATCCAACTGGGTTGGTAGCGTTGCAGCCCGGACAGTTCCAGTTGTTCACGATGAAGTCCAGCGTGTTCACGCCCGGCTGAAAGCCGCTGGTAAGCGTAAAGCTGTACAGATTGCGGAAGGGCTGTCCAAAATTGAGCGCGATCCCCGTAAATACCCCGTTTAACCAGATCTCGGCGCTGTTGTCTGAGGACCACTGGCCGGTGATCACGGCGGTTTCCGGCCGGAAGCCGGTCAGATCGAACGTGGTGCGGAAAGTATAGTAGCCGACGGCATCAGCTTGGGCGTTCGACGTACGCGAGAGCCACCGCGAAGAGGAATCGTTGGCCACCCATGGGGGGATGGGGAATCCGTCGCTAACGACCACGTAGGCCGGCAGCGGGCCGTAAGGACTGGCGGCCAGCCAGTAATAGGGATCGATCGTGCCCTCGCCGGAGATTCCGGTGCTGTAGACGCCGGGAATCGTGATGAGCGCTGCGGCGGCAGGCGCCACCGCAAGGGCGAGCGCCAGGAAGGCGCGCATAATTAAAGACATTCTCATTGGGCACTCCCCACTGTATGGTTGATTCCCAAGTTCAATTTTCTCCCAGCCTCTGAGGGATTCCAATGCCCCAAACTGCCTGTGAGCACTAGTACTCAGCCCGTTTCTGCCCTGGTACCCTGGCGCTGCTTTGCTCGGGGGCATTATAATCGAGCGCATGGCACGCACTGGACTCGTTATCGTGTCGCTGCTGCTCGCGACTGCCGCCTGCCTGCCGGCGCAGCAGGGCCAGGCCGGCGTGCAGACGCGGGAACCGGGGCTTTACGCCACCATCAACACGACGATGGGGGCCATCACGGTGAAACTGTTCGAGAACGAGGCGCCCGTTACGGTGCGCAATTTCGTGGATCTGGCCCGTGGCCGGAAGGGCTGGATCGACCCCAAGACCGGGCAGAAGGTCTACCGGCCGTTCTACAACGGGATCACGTTCCACCGCGTGATTCCCGGCTTCATGATCCAGGCGGGCGATCCTACCGGGACCGGCGCTTACAATCCCGGGTTCACCATCAAGGATGAGTTCCACCCCTCGCTGAAATTCGACGTGCCCGGGCGCTTGGGCATGGCCAACGCGGGACCGAACACGGGCAACTGCCAGTTCTTCATCACCGAGGTGCCCACGCCGCATTTGAACGGCGCGCATACCATCTTCGGGCAGGTGGTCGAGGGGCTGGACGTGGTCAAGCAGATCGCGCGCGTGCCGCGCGACGCCAACGACAAGCCGCGGACGCCGGTGCGCATCACCGGCATCACGTTTCAGCGTGAGGGGCCCGCGCCGCCCAACGACCCGCTGGCGCCGCCCAGGCCGGCGGCCAAGAAGGCCGTCAAGAAGACAGCTCCATGAAGCGTCCGCCCCGGCGCGCCATCGGATCCTGTGCTGCAAGCGCGTGCCGCCATCAGCCCGCACTCGCGTAACAGGGGCGCTCACCGGTTCGGCGCCGGCTCATCCAGCGGGATTTCGAAGAAGAACAGCTCGCGGCCCGTACCTGCCTCGCGCAGGCCGGTGACGAAGAGGATGGCGCCTTTGCGATAAGGTGCTTGAAAGTAAAAGAAGCCGCTGGCCGACTGATGGGGCGGCAGGGCGCGCGCGGCGAAAGCGCGGCCTTCGATCTCCCAGACGTCCAGCGGGTTCTTGCGGCGGGAGAGCCGGGGCTTGCCGCCGGGAATGGGACCTGTCACCACGCCAGGGCGTTCGGGTCCCTGGATGTACCGCACGTCCGATGCCGGGGTTGCCTCGACCCGCCGGCGGTCGGGCATCAGGTATTCCACTCGCATATCGGCCAGCGAAATGGTCTTGTCGCCGGCGTTCTCCATCAGCACCAGCACGGGCAGGACGCCGTAACGGTTGGGATCGAGTTTGCCGAAAGCCTGCCTGGCGAGCTCGGGCGTGGCGTAGGCGCGGGCCGCGATCGTGATCTGTTCCACCGTCTGGCGGTTGGGATAATCGGTAATTGCGCCCGGATTGAATTTGGGTTGGTCCGCGGCCAGAACCGCCATAGGCAGGAGCAACGCAGAAGTGAGAATCCGGCTGGTCATGCTCTTCTACCGGCTGCTGGCGGCCCTCGCCTCGCCGCTGGTCCCAGTCTACCTGTTGTGGCGTACAGCCCGCGACCCTCGCTACCAGCGCGGCCTGCCCCAGCGGCTTGGACTGCTGCCGCGCACATTCCGGCAGACGGCGCCCGGAGCGGTGTGGTTACACGCGGTTTCGGTCGGCGAGGCGCTGTCAGCGGTGGAGCTGGTCCGCAGACTGCGCACCGAGTTGCCGTGGGCGCCGGTGTTCGTCTCCGTGACCACGGTGGCTGGCCGTGAGATCGCCGAGAAAAAACTGGCGGGGCTGGTCGACGGCATCTTCTTTGCGCCCCTGGACTATTGCTTCGCTGTCCGCACCGTGCTGCGGAAGCTGCGGCCCCGCGTGCTCGTGGTGGTCGAAACCGAGATCTGGCCGAACCTCTGGCGCGAGGCGAAGCGAGCGGGATGCAGTTTGGTGGTGATCAACGGCCGGATCTCCGACCGCGCGCTGCCGCGTTATCGCCGTTTGCGCTGGTTTCTCGCGCCCGTACTCAAACTGGCCGACGCCATCCTCGCCCAGGACGAGCGAAGCGCCGATCGCTATCTCGGGCTGGGCGCGCCGGCGGAGAGGGTTCGCGTGGCGGGCAATCTCAAGTTCGACTTCGATACCACCGGGCTGCCGCTCCCGCAAACGATTGCCCAGTTTCTCGAGCGTCTCTCGCCGGAAGCGATCTGGGTTGCGGCCAGCACGATGCCGCCGGCCGCCGAGGGCGATCCTGATGAGGACGAGGCCGTAATCCAATCATTCCGGCGGTTGGCCCTGGCGCATCCCCGTTTGCTCCTGGTGCTTGCGCCCCGCCGCCCGGAACGTTTCGATCAGGTGGCCCGGCGGCTCCAGCAGGCAGGACTCGCCTTGGTGCGCCGCTCGCAACTGGATGAGGGAGCGAGCTTCGCACTGCCCGGCGTGCTGCTGCTCGACTCGATCGGCGAGCTGGCGGCCGTATTCCGCCTAGCCGATGTCGTCTTCATGGGAGGCACGCTCGCCCGGCGCGGGGGGCATAACATCCTGGAGCCCGGCGCATTCGGCCGCGCCATCATCACCGGCCCGCACATGGAAAACTTCCCCGCCGTAATGGAGGAATTCCGGCGGAGGGAGGCGGTGCTTGAAATCGGCTCGGCCGCCGAACTCGGGCCTGCCGTGGAACGACTGCTGGCGGACCGGGCGCTCAGGCAGCGGCTGGGCGAACGCGCCCGCGAGGCCGCGGCCGCACAACGCGGCGCTACCGGGCGCGCGGTCGCTGAAATCGCAGCCCGCTACGCGGAGGCTTTTCCGCGCCGCGTGCGAGCCTGGCCCTGGGCGGCTTGCCTGTGGGTGCTTTCGCGAATCTGGCTGGCGGGCGGCGCGCTGAAGCGTGCCGCCCACGAGGCGCGGCGCAACAGACTCAGCAAGCCGGTGGTGAGCATAGGCGCGCTGAGCATGGGAGGCGCAGGCAAGACGACGTTCACTCTGTGGCTGGCGCGAGGCCTGGCCGAGCGGGGTCTGCGGCCGGCCATCCTGCTGCGAGGATACCGGCGGGGCCGGGGGCCGGAACCGCTGGCGCTGGCGCCGGGCGAGCGCGCGGAGGCGCGGATCACTGGGGACGAGGCTCAGATTCACCTGCGGGCGGGCGTGGCGGCGGTGGGAATCGGGCGGAAGCGGGCGGAGGCGGCGCGCCTGCTGGAAGAACGTTTCCATCCTGATTTGTTCTTGCTGGACGATGGCTTCCAGCACGCTCGTCTGGCGCGCGATCTCGATATCGTGCTGCTGGACGCGCTGGATCCCGCCGACGAAGTATTCCCGCTCGGGCGACTGCGCGAGCCTCCGGCGGCCCTGGCCCGCGCGGGCATCCTGATCGTCACTCACGCTGAGGCGCTGCCCTCCTGCCAGG
>JBMFPL010000024.1:0-17402 GCA_049969115.1 Bryobacteraceae bacterium
GTAAGTTATGAAGCTACCGAGGGTCGCGACTTTCAACGCCGTTCCGGGCAATCTCAAATTCACCCGCGTCCGGGCAAGACCCGGCCGGCGGCGAACTATGCGTGAGAGGCCAAGCGAAGCTGAGATCAGGGAGCACCTGGAGAGGGTTCTTTCCAGCGCGGCCTTCGGGCGCGCGGAGCGTGCCAGCAGACTCTTGCGCTACAGCGTGGAGAAAACCCTCGACGGCCAAGTTGAGCAGTTCAAGGAGTCCGTGCTGGCGATCGAAGTCTTCGAAAGGACCGCCTCGTTCGATCCCTTGACCGACACCATCGTGCGCGTGCAGGCGCGCCGCCTCCGGAAAAGCTTCAAGAATATTACGAAACAGATGGGCGTAACGACTTGGCCCGTATACTTCTTAGCCTGAGCAGCTACGTGCCCCGGTTCGAGCGCCGTCAAGCCCCGTGCCTCGTGGCGGCGGTCCCCATAACGGCTTGGGTTGCTCTAGCCATCGTCCTTGCACTGGCGGGTGCGGCTGCCGCGACGCTGCCTGTGTTCGAGGGTCGGAGTGCCGCGGGCGCGGCCGGCGGCAGGCGGAACTTCAACCCCGAGGCGCGCGAACTCTATTTGCGAGCGCGGTATTCGCAGGGCTTGCACCGGCCCGACGCCCTGCTCGAGAGCGCCCGGCTGTTCGGGTAAGCGGTGGTGCGCGAACCGGACTGGGCCGACGCGCAAGCGGCCTTGGCGGGGTCGCTCGCCGTACTCGGTTTTCACCAGCTCTTGCCGCACGCCAAGGCCGTGCCACAGGCTGAGGCAGCCGCCCGCCATGCCTTGGAGCTGAACCCCAAGTTGGCCGAGGCCCATGGCGCCTTGGGCCGGGCCCAGTTCTACTATCACCGCGATTGGAAGGGCGCGGAGCGGTCGCTGAGGCGGGCTGTGGCGCTGGCGCCAGGCTCCGGGCCCCTCCGCCAGCGCCTGGCCTCTCTGCTGGTTGCCCAAGGGCGAAGGGACGAGGCGCTGGCCGAATCCCGCAGGGCCATAGAGTTGGATCCTTCGTTCGTCGGCACCAACAACATGGGGATCATTCTGTATTTTGCCCGGCGCTTCGAGGAGGCAGCGCGCCAGGTGCTGGCGGCGGCGCCGGATCATCGTGCGGCACATGTGCTGCTCGGAGCCTGTCTGGTGGCGAGCGGGCGCCCGGAGGAAGCGGCGGCAGAATTCGGCCGTGTCTCGGGCGCCACGGCCGAGGTTTCGTCTGTTCTGGGGCGGCTGGGGCACGCCTGGGCGCTGGCGGGACACCGCCGGGAGGCACTCGCTGCCCTCGAACAGCTCGAGTGGCGCCGCGCAAGCCGAGGCGATCACTACAAGCAGATGGCGTTCGTGTACGCGGGCCTGGGCGAGCACGGCTGGGGCCTCGATGCCCTGCGCAAGGTCTCCGAGCGACGGGAGGGCGAGTCGCTGTTCGCGGGTGTCGAGCCGTTCTTCGACGCCCTCCGCCTCGACCCGACATTCGCCGCCCTGTTGAAAACGCCGCCAACCGAACGTTGACCGTGCTACCGAGTAGCGCGGCGCCGGACCAAGTTCGCCCCGATCATCCCCAACACGCCCGCCAGCAGAATGAAGCTCGCCGGTTCAGGTACGACCTGCTGCGGAGTCCCCGTGACCTCGACGCGCAAGTTATTGAGTGCCCAGCCCTCGTCGGAATAGCTTGGCAACCATTCCATCAGGTTCCAGGCTTCGAAGGTCAGCGTCAGGTTCGGATCGGTGTGAGGAAACGTGAAGGAGAGAAGGTAGATGGCCTCCGGGTTCCACCACGTTCCGAGGGTGTTCACCTCCGCGGCGCCGGTAAGGTACGGGTGCGCGGCGGGGTAGGGGTCGGGGTAGCTCTGGTTGTCGCCGGGGTAGTGGTAGATGTTCGCGAGCGTCGTGTACAGCACCGTAGGCCCTCCTGCCACCGCCATTCGCCAATAGTCGGGGCCGTAGCGGGCGTCGTTGCCGTCCCAACTGTTGAGAATGAACAGCGCTAGCGATACTGTCGCCTCGGTGTGTGCGGGCAGGCCCTTCAGCGCGAGGGTCACACGGTCACTCGTGAGTTCCCGCAAACGGCTTCCGACAGAAGCGAGCAAGAAGGGCGTGCAGAATCCGCCGGGCGAAGAGCACCGGGGGACGGTCCGCCGATGGCGAGCGCGTCGCGCGGGATGCCGAGATTGGGTCCCACGGCCGTGTTGAAGTCGTTGAAGTAGAGCACGTCAGCAAGGCAAGCCAAGTCACTGACTGCGAGGATGCAGCCCAACAAGAGGAATGGCGTTTTCATGGTCTGGTCAACCTCCAGCCGCAGTATGTGTCCGGTGCGGCCGCTGGGCAAGTGACAGGCGGCGACAAAAGGCCGCGGTCACGGTGACTGTGGGCCGGACGAGTCCGTGGAAGCCGCTTCGGGCCCTCCAGGCGAGCCCTGCGCTTTTCACGGTGACATTCACGCTGACCGGAGTGGCTGGCCCGCCTGCCAGCCGGCTCCGGAGGAACCGCGGGCTACCGGGCCAACCTGCACGTGTGGCGACCGTGGCTGAACCCAACCTGGCATCACTGTGTCGTCCCGGGGTCCGTTGGTCAAAAAGGTTTGCAGGGATCCTTCGCAAATGCCATGGACCATGGCAGCAGACCACCGCGAGGCCGGCGAGCCTCGCCTTGCGACAAGCCGGGGTTGTCAAGGCAACCCCTTGCGCGGCACCATCCCCAAGCTTTTCAGACCCGCTCCGGCGGCGCTGCCCGTGCCCCTTGCGCCAAGGGTTTGCCCGGCAGCACCACACAAACACGGCTTGTGGGGGCCGAAACCCGCCTGCGGCCTGCCAGGCCGGGCGTTCGTGGGATAGCCGCTTGGGAGGCCGAGTTCGAAACGAGGGCTTGCGTTCGCTAATCGCGGCGTCGCCTCATGCACGCGCCGTGTCCTCGCCTGCCCAAGTGATCAGGTTAGGCAAGAACGGCGAAGTCAGGTCAGGGTGCGAGGGTAAGACACGCACGGTGTAACCGTGACGGCCGCTTCGCATGCAAGGCGCGAGTGTTCCCTCGAAGATCCAGCTTTCCCCAGTCCGCTCTCCGGTGGCCTCCAAACGGGCAGTGACGGGATCGAGGATTTGCCCGTCGGAACTGAGGCGCCCGACGTAAACTTCGACCGTCACGTCGTCGGGAGTGAGCGGTCCCAGGCGGACGCGCACACGAAGACTGGCCCGCTGGCCTACCACCAGATCGCTCAGGCCGCGCTCGATGGCTTCCACCCGGACCTCCTGCCAGGCGGCTCGCACCCGGGCCAGCCACGCCGCCAGGGCGCGGGCGCGAGCGGCATCGTTTTCCGCCAGACCTCGGTAGAGAGCATTGGCCACCAGGTAAAAGCGTTCCGTATACTCGCGCACCATGCGGTGGGTATTGAAGTAGTGACACAGGGTGGCGATGGAAATCCGCATGCGCTCGATCCAGCGGCGGGGCAGCCGGTCTCGCCCGCGGTCATAGAAAGTTGGGATCACGTCGCGTTCCAGCAGGTCGTAGAGGGCTTCGGCCTCAACTTGATCCTGGTATTCTCGCTGCTCGTAAACTTCGCCGCGACCGATCGCCCAGCCGATCCGGTGGTTGTACTGCCGCCAGGCCTCGTCCCACCAGCCATCCAGCGTGCTCACATTGAGCGCTCCGTTGGCGGCGGCCTTCATGCCGCTGGTGCCGCTGGCCTCCATGGGGCGCAGCGGGGTGTTCAACCAAACGTCGCAGCCCTGCACGAGATAGCGGGTGACCGCCATGTCGTGCTCTTCCAGAAAGACCATCCGACGGCGGAACTCGGGCTGCCGGGCCAGCGCGACGATTTGCCGGATCAGTTCCTTGCCCGCGCCGTCGCGCGGGTGGGCCTTGCCAGCGTAAATGACCTGCGCCGGCCGGTCCGGGTCGTTGAGCAGGCGCTTGAGCCGTTCCACATCGCGCAGCAGAAGGGTGGCCCGCTTGTAGGTGGCGAAGCGGCGGGCAAATCCGATGGTGAGAGCTTCGGGATCCAGCACCTCCTCGGCAGCCTCGATTTCCGACTGGGGCGCGCCGCGGCGCTTGAGCTGTTCCTTCAAGCGCCGGCGGGCGAACGCCACTAGCCGTTCGCGCCTGCGTTCGTGGGTCCTCCAGAGTTCTTCGGCCGGTATGGTTTCAGCCCTCTGCCACAACGCGCGGTCGGCGGGCTCTTCGCGCCAGTTCGGGCCGAGGTAGCGGTCATAGAGCTGGTTCATCTCGTAGGAGATCCACGAGCGGAAGTGCACGCCGTTGGTCACATGGCCGACCGGGACTTCTTGCTCGGGCACTCCAGGCCAGATGCCACCCCACATCTTGCGCGTGACCTCGCCGTGCAACTTGCTCACCCCATTGGAGAAGGCAGCCAGCCGCAGGGCTAGCACGGTCATGCAAAACGCCTCGCCCGGGTCGGACCGATTTCTCTGCCCCAAAGCCAGGAATTCGTCGCGCGAGATGCCCAGTTGCGGGTAGTAATCGCCGAAATAACGGTCCATGAGGTCAGGCGGGAAGAAATCGTGGCCCGCCTCCACCGGCGTGTGCGTGGTGAACACCAGGCTCGGGGAGGCCAACTGCCGGGCCTCTTCGAAATTGAGACGGTAACGTTGCATCAGGCGGCGGACGCGTTCGAGAGCGAGAAAGGCGGAATGGCCCTCGTTCATGTGATAGACCGTAGGCTCCAGCCCGAGCGCCTCCAACGCCCGGTAGCCGCCGATGCCCAGGACGATTTCCTGCTTGATGCGCATCAGGCTGTCACCGCCGTAAAGCTGGTCGGTGATGTCGCGGTCCTCGGGGTTGGCGTTCAAGGGGATGTTGGTGTCCAAGAGCACCAGGGAAACGCGCCCTACATGAGCCTGCCAGAGCTGGGCGTAGACCGGATGCCCGGCGAGAGAGACTTGGATGATGAGCGGCTTGCCGTCGGGGGCACGCAGGAGCTGGATAGGGAGATTGTAGAAATCGTTATCTTCGTAGGCTTCTTGTTGCCATCCGGATTCGTTCAAGTATTGCTTGAAGTAGCCTTGCTGGTACAGAAGCCCGACGCCGACCAGCGGCACGCCCAAGTCGCTGGCGGATTTCAAGTGATCACCGGCCAAAACCCCCAAGCCGCCAGCGAAAATGGAAAGGCATTCAGTCAGCCCGAATTCGGCCGAGAAGTAGGCCACCGAAAGGCTATCGGCCTTCCCATAGACGCGCCGGAACCAGGATCCCTCGCCCGCGAGGTAGTTCTCCAAGTCACGCGATACCCGCTCTACGTGGGCCATGAAGGCCTCGTCGTGGGCGGCCGCCTCCAGTTCCGCCTGGTTGATCGTACCTAGCATGAGTACGGGGTTGTGGCCGCTGGCTTCCCACAAGTCGCTGTCCAGCCGGCGGAACAGTTCGATGGCGTCATGGTTCCACGCCCACCACAGGTTGTAAGCAATGCGGCGCAAGGGCTCCAGGCGCGGCGGCAGCGCCGGAGCGACGTTGAAAGATCCCAGGGGCTTCATGCCTGACTCCTCTGTGTTTTATCGGCCGGAACTGTTCCCCGGCTTCAGATCCGGGGCTTCTGAAGGCGCCTGTCGCGCGGGCCAGGCGCCAGCCAGTTTCAGGACGCCGGCGTGTGCCTGGTGCAGCCATCCCGCGCGGGGCAAGAACATCATCGGGCACAGCCCGGCCACCACCTCCATGCCGTTGTTCCGGCAAAAATGGATGGCTTCGGAGCTGGCCGCTCCCCGACCGACCGCGGCATAGAACCAGATCCGACGCACTTCGGCCTGGGCGCACTGCCGGACCAGGTCCAGCGCCAGCTTGCGCGGCGTCATCAGCAACGCCACCGCGGGTGGCGGCTCGATCGCGGCGATGTTGGGATAGCAGCGGCGGCCGTCGAGTTGGGTCGCGCGGGGATTCACGGGAACGGCTTCGTAGCCTCGCCGCAGGAATTGATTCCATAGCCAACGGCTGAAGTCCAGGCGCCTGCGCGAGACTCCCACGATGGCCCAACGCTTTTCGGCGAGAAACTGTTCGATCGAGTCCAGAAAACCGGTCGGCATGCCCGCGTCTCCGCGACCAATTATAGTCCGCGCGTCCCTTGGGCGCGCAAACCCTGCCCGGATGCTGTAAAGTAGGATGATGCGTCTGTTTGCCTACCTTCCCCTGCTCGCCGCCGCCTTGCTGGCGCAATCGGTGAGCATCCAGTTCAAATCCGTAGATCGGACCATTCTGAGCAATCGCCTGAGCCAGGTCAGCACCAACAATGCCGAGCGAGCCCAACGCCTGTTGCAAATGTTCCGCGAAGCCGGGTGCACCGGCGACCGCCTGCGTGAGCAGCAAGTCAAGGGCTCCAAGGTTCCCAACGTGATCTGTACTCATCCGGGTCAGAGCGAGGACATGATCGTGGTGGGCGCCCGGCTCGACTGGTGGGGATCGGCGGGCCAGGGTGTCGTGGACAACTGGAGCGGGGCAGTCCTGCTGCCCACCCTCTACCAGTCCCTGCCAGACGGCCCACGCCGACACACCTTCGTCTTCGTTGGCTTCTCGGACAGGGAGTCCTCGGCGGAGGGTTCGCGCCAGTTCGTGCGCCAGTTGAGCCGCGAACAGCGCGAGCGGGTCCGCGCCATGATTCAGTTGACATCGCTGGGCACGGCGCCGGCGCGGGTATGGATGAAACAATCCGACCCCAAACTGATCAATGATCTGGCGCGTGTGGCTGCGGCGATGAAGGTTCCCGTGACCGGCGTCAACATCGAAGAGGAAATCCCGAAGGACGACGCGGCCGCCTTCCGGGATGTGAAGATCCCCACGCTTTCGATGTACTCGCTCACTGCCGAGACCGCTCCGGTTCTGGGCACCGCGCGGGACACGGTCGAGGCCATCCGCCCGGGGGACTACTACGATACCTATCGGCTGCTGGCCGCCTATCTCATGCTCCTCGACGCGACCCTGTCGCCGCCTGCCCAATAGCGCACCCGCTCGACGCACAGCCGGCATGAAAAACTGCTAGTGTGTCGCTGTATGCGGATAATCGCAGGATTGTTGTGCCTCGCTGGGAGCCTGGTTGCCCAGCCCCCTACCGCTCTCTGGCTGCGCGGTTACTCCGCCGTTCCCGCGCCGCAGCGGGTGAGCCTTGACGACCGCGAAATCACGCTGGACGATTCCTGGAAGGTGGATGCGCGCGGGCCGGGCGCAGGCCACATTGCGTGCCGGACACTACTGCGTGACGCGGCCGAGTTCCACCGCCTGGCGCTGGAAGCCGGGGACGGGCCAAAGCTGATCCGTCTCCAGGTGAGGCCGGGGACTGTGGCGACGGGAGCCGAGGCCGCGGTGGACCGGCAGGCGTACCGGCTGCGGATCCGCGAGAACGTCATCGAAGTCACCGGCAACTCGGATCAGGGCCTGTTCTACGGGGTCCAAACGCTGCTCCAGTTGATTCGCCGGGATTCAGACGGGCGGTTGCGGCTGCCCTGTGGGACGATCGAGGACTGGCCACGATTGCCCTTGCGCTTCCTGCACTGGGACACCAAGCACCACCAGGACCGCATGGAAACCCTGAAGCGCTACCTGGACTGGAGCGCGCGGCTCAAGGTCAACATGATTGCCTTCGAGCTGGAGGACAAGTTCGAGTACCCTTCCCACCCCGTCATCGGAGCGCCCGGTGCTTTCACCACGGCCCAGTTGCAAGAGTTGGTCAGCTATGGCCTGGAGCGTTTCATCCAGATCGTTCCTGACGTGCAAGCGCCCGCGCACATGGCCTATGTGCTGAAGCATCCCGAGTTCGCGCACCTGCGAGCGGACGGCAACAACTACCAGAGCGCCCTCTGCCGGCCCGCGACTTACGACCTCATCTTTTCCATGTACGACGACGTGGTCAAGGCCACGCGCGGGGTGGACTATTTCTTCGTCTCGACCGACGAAGTATACTACGCGGGCATCGAAAGCGACTGCCCGCGGCCTTACAATCCGGTCAATCGCAGCCTGACCTGGGTGGAGTTCGTGCGCAAGGCGCGCGACTTTCTTGCCTCGCGCGGCCGCCGCATCCTCGTCTGGGCCGAGTATCCCCTGCTGCCCGAGCATGTCTCCCTGCTGCCGCCGGACATCATCGACGGCGTGATTGGCGAGGAGGAGTATCTGGAGCCTGAGCGCAAGCTGGGGATCCGGCAGTTGGGTTATGTCTCCATGCAGGGCAGCGAGTTTCTTTTCCCTGATCATATGCCCGCGGGGGAGAGCGCGGGACGGTTGGTTGCGGCCTACGAATACCTGTGTAGTGGCCGTCACTGGCGAGGTAATCCGATCGGGGTGTTCGGCGCGGCGTGGGACGATGCTGGGCTGCACAACGAGACGTTCTGGCTGGGCTGGTCGGCCGTGGCGCAGTGGGGCTGGAACCCTTGCACGGTGAGCCCCGAGCAGCACGCGGCCGAGTTCATGCGGCTGTACTACGGACCACAGGCGGCGGGTATGGTGGAAGTCTACCGACTGTTGCAGCAGCAGGCGCGGGCCTGGGAGCGGAGCTGGGAGCGCGTGGTGTCACGGGTGCGCGGCTCCGGCTATGGCAACTCTTACGGCAAGGGACGCGGCACCACGCGCTACGATCTGACGCTCGAGGCGCCTCCGCTGCCCGAGTTGCCCCAACTGAAGCTGAATCGCAGGCTCAGCGAGAAGTACGCGGAGCGGTTCCGCGAAGCGCCCGCGCGCCGGCTGGAAAATGACCGCCTGGTGCACGCCTTGCACGAAAACCTGGGCCGCGTCGAAAGAAACCATTACAACTTGGAGGTCCTGCTGGCGCTGGCGCGTTTCATCGGCGGGCACTGGCGACTGCTCGCGTCCATGGCGGAAGCTGACCACGCGCTGGCTCGAGCCGAGGCTGCGGCCGCGATGAATGAACCCGCCCAGGCGGTCGGGCACCTGGTTGCGGCGCACAATGCGATCGCCCGCTCTCGCCAGGCGAACGAACGGATCTTTGCCGAGCTCACCACGACGTTCGAGAAAAGCCGGTTTCCCAAGGGCCAGTCCGTTGGCGGTCGTCGTTTCGTGCACGTGCTGGACGACACCAAGGATCACTGGGCCGACCGCACGCCCGACCTGGGGTTCATGATGGCGCCCGAGCGCAGCATCGGGTTGGATGAATGGCTGCGATCGCTGGAAAAGATCACGCGCACTTACGCCGCTGCCCACGAGGTGCCGGTGCGCGGTCTCGCTGTCCCGCGGCTGGAAGAGTGAGCGTCCTTATTTTTCGAACACGATCTTGCCGTCGAGAATCACCATGACCGGCTCGATGGCGAGGATGTCATCCTCCGGGCAACTCAGGTAATCGCGGTCAATGACCACCAGATCGGCCAGTTTGCCCGGCTCGATGGAGCCCAGCCTGTTTTCCGCGAACAGCCGCCAGGCCGCGTGGATGGTGTAAGTCTTGAGCGCTTCTTCCCGCGTGACCTTTTCCTCCGGGTGCAGGACGCGACCGCGGCTGGTCTTGCGCGTGATCGAAACCCACATGCCGTGGAATGGATTATAGGGATTCACGGCGCGGTTCTTGTCGTAGCCGATCATGTGGTCGCTCCCGCCGGCGACCGTGACGCCCGCCCTCAAATAGGTACGCAAGGGGAAGAAATAGCGCATGCCTTCGTAGCCGAACACCTTTTCCAGCGCGGGGCCGTCACAATACAGCCAAGCGGCTTGAACGTCTGCGGCGATGCCCAGCCGCTTCATGCGGGCAATGGCCTCGGGACTTTGGAAGCTGGCGTGGATGAGGTGGGACCGTGTGGGAGCGATGGGCTTTTCGCGGTCCAACACTTCCATGGTATCCAGGAACAGGTCAATGGCGCCGCCGCCTTGGGTATGGGCGCTGAGAGACCAGCCGCGGTCGCGTGCGGCGCGGAAAACGGCCAGGAACTTTTCCGGGGTAGCGAAGAGCTGGCCGCGGTCGTTGGGGTCTGTCTTGCCGTAGAGCTGGCGCCCGAACTCGCTGTAAGGACGGCGCTGGTAAGCGGTGCCGATGGTCATGCCGCCATCGAAGTTCACCTTGAACGCGCCGAATTTCAGCCAGTCATCGCCCTGATTGGTGCGCCATGGGCGGGAACGGATCTCGGTGATGATTTCTTCGGCGGGCCGGCCGATGTTGACCCACCAGGTCATCACCACGCGCAGGGGCAGGCGGCGCTCGGCCTTGAGCTTTTCGTAGAGTGATACTTCTTCAGCTGTGGCGGCGCCCTCGCCGATCGTGGTGATGCCGGCTTCGCGGTACATGCGCAGTATTTTCTCCAGCGCAGCCAGCTTGTCCTGTTCGGTGAAAGCGGCGGCGGGCTTGAGGCCTTTGAGCAGGGACTGGGCGTTGCGCAGGATGCCGTTGGGTTCGCCCCGCTCGTCCTTGACAATTTCGCCGTGGGGCGGATTGGGCGTGTCGCGCGTGATGCCGCTCAGCTTCAAGGCCAGCGTGTTCACCACCACCACATAGCTGGCATCGAAGAGCACCGGGTGTTCGGTGGCTACGTCGAGCACCTCGCGGGTGGGCATGCGCAGTTCCTTGAGCCGCGTGGGGAAGGTGCGGGGCACTACGATCCACTGACCTTTGGGCGTCTTGCGGGCTTGTGCGCGGATGTAGTCCTGGATGGCGGCGTAGCTGTCCAGCGGAGGCAGCGGTTCGCGGAACTCGCTGAGGCCGGCTTCCAGGGGGTGGAGATGGCTGTCAATCAGACCGGGGAGCACGGTGCGCCCGGTGAGATCTATCACGCGCGTGCCCGGCCCGCGCTCCGTCTTCAGGATCTGTTCATTGTCGCCGACCGCCACGATCCTGCCCTGCTTGATGGCCACTGCCCGCCGGATGGAGAATGCGGGATCGACGGTCACGATCTTGCCGTTGTAAAGTATGAGATCGACGTCGGCGGCCACTGCGAGGGCAGTGCCCAGCATGAACGGAAGGGACCAGCGCAGCATGCCAGTGATTGTAGCGCACGCCGCGCGGTGGCCCGTGGGAAGATAGGACACATGAGACGGGCAGCGCTTGGGTTGGTCCTCGCGTTCCTGATGCATGGCCAGGAGGCGCCGTCTCCCCGCGCCCAGATCCGGGCCACTGGCGAGGCGGTGATCAAGGCGCGACCCGATCTGGCCCAGATCGAGATCGGCCTCACCAGCCAGGCCGCCACCGCGCAAGTCGCCGCCGCGCAGAATGCCACACAATTCGATGCGGTCCTGGGCCGTTTGCGCAAGCTGGTGGGGAGCAAGGGTGAGATCCGTACCGCGGGCTACTCGCTCACTCCCAACTACCGCTACCCGCGGGAGGGAGGCAAACCGGAGATCACCGGCTACACGGCGACCAATATGGTGCAGATCGAGACACGCGATCTCGATTCGGTTGGCGCATTGATCGATGCGGCGACGCAGGCGGGCGCCAACACGGTTCACAGCCTGCGCTTCCTGTTGCGGGACGAGGACGCGGTGAAACTGGAGGCCTTGCGCACGGCTACGCGGAAGGCGAAAGCAAGCGTAGAAGCGATGGCCACAGCCGCAGGCTTGAGAATCCTACGCGTGATCTCGGTCGAGCAAGTGCCGGGGCCAGTCCTCCGTCCCATGCGCGAAGTCGCCATGGCGCGGGCACCCGAGATCGCGACGGCGCCCACGCCGGTGGAGCCGGGAACGATCGAGATTCATGCCTCGGTCACCTTGATTGCCGAGGCGGGGCCATAGGCGAGCGGCCGCTTGCATGCTGGCGTGCCCGTAGGCCGGGCACGGGCTGGCCATCAGCGGGTAACCGCGCAGGGCGTCTCGGCGCTTACACGCGGCTTGCCAGATGCCCTCAAGACTGCCGCGCGTGCCGCATCGCCGCTGACGTTCCCGGCCTTCAGCGTCCCACCAGCTCGCGCTGGAGGCGGGCGGCCTGCGCGTTCAAGTTGCTGAGCTGGCGCAGGTCCTCCTCGGCGGAAACCAGCGTATTCTGCAAGCGCACCAATTCGGGGGAATCGGCGGCGGCAGGTCCTGCCTGGCTCTCCGGGCGGGTGGCGAAGTTGCGGAGTTGATCCGCCAGTTCGCGGTACCGGCGCAGGAGGCCGCTCAGCAGGTTCTCGCGACGGCGGTTGATTTCCTCGATCTCGGCGAGCAGTTTGCGTAGGCGCGCGCTTTCATCCGCTGCCTGGCGATTCTGCTTGTGCAAAAGCAGGTTGGTGGTTTCCAGTTGGGCGAGACGGTCGGTCTTGGTCTTGAGTTCCGCCTGCAAGGCTTCTAGCACGCGGCTCTGGCCGGCTAGTTTTTCCTTCGCCTCGTCGAGCAGGCTGCTCAGGGTCTTGTTTTCTTCCTGCGCTCTGGAAAGTTTTTCTTCCAGATCGTGGGAGCGGGCTTCAGCGTCGGCAAAGGCACGCTGGGCCGCAGCCAGTTGCTCCTGGAGCTTGACGAGCAGGCGGACCTGTTCGACGCTGGAGGCGAGCCCGGTGGAAGGGACGGGGCGGGGAACCGGTGGCTCCGGCTCTCCCAGTTCGGCCAGGCGCGAGCGCAGAGCTTCGTTCTCGCGAGCCAGAGCGTCCCGGTCGGCCAGCAACTTATGCTTGTCGGCCTCCAGGAGGGCGACGCGCGTGGCAAGCTCGCCCTGGCGCCGCCACTGATGCAGGGCGATCAATCCCAGCGCGCCGGCCGCCACAGCCAGTGTTGCGATGGCGATGACCCCTGTCCCGGGCAGTGAAAAGCGACGGCTCATGGCGTCATCTCGGAAAAACGAAGCGGGTCCGGTAAGAGAGCGGGCCTGCTTCGCTGTCCATCTGCAACGGCACGATTGTACCGCCTCGCGCGGGCGCTTCGATGTCCACGCGGTACATCCGGGTCAAACGGTCGAGGACACCGGAGATGACCTCCGGGATCTCCTGGCGGCTGCGGCAGAAGCGGCTGTCCCCGCCCAGCCCGGAGGCCAACTGGAGCAGTCCTGCCTGGTAAGCCTCGTTGAGACGGTCGTTGCGGTAACTCAGGTGCACGATGTACAGAGGCGTCTGAAAGAACGCGAGCTGCCGGTCCAGGCGGGCGATCTTTTCCTTGATCAGGCCTTCGGGAAAGCGGCGACTCAGATCGTGCTGGTCGCTGTAGTTGATCACGGGATTGATATAGTCCTCGCGGTAATTATAAATGCTCGAGTCGGTGACATAAAGCAGCGCCACCCGTACCGCGCTCTTGGCCAGGATGGAATCGGTCAGCCGGAGCGCAACAGGGAGGGTCTCCAGCAGGCCAGCCTTGCCCGAGACCGGAAGCTCGCGGATGGCGCGCAGCACGGGCTCCCGTTCGTTGGTCGGGTCGGCAAGAACTTTCAGGCCGTCCTGGGCGCGCAGCACAGCGATCCAAACGTTGGGGGGCAGGCTTGCGATCGCGGAGGCCAGCGCCTCTTTGGCCAGTTCAGCCAGGCTGAGGTCCTCTGTGAGGTCGAGGGCCAGCACGAGCAACAGATCTTCCGCCGGACCCAGCACGCGCAGGATCCGCCCCTGCGCGCCGCCAACCGTGACTTTCAGCGCACCCGCGGTGAGCGTGCTGCTTGCGCCATTGCGCGCTTCGACGCACACCGGCACGCGCAACAGGCGCGGGGCATCGGCGCTTGCCAGCCCGACCAGGCAAACCGCGAGCGAGAGCAGGCGGCGCATCAGAAGCTGTACCTCAAACCCAGTTGGATGATCCGGCCGCCGCGCGAGCCGATGATCTTGCCCGCGTTCACGTTGGGCGCGCTAGCCGGCCCGATGACGTTGTCCGGGTCTTCCCAGTTGGCGTGGTTGATGAAGTTCAGGCCCATGGCGCTGAATTCAAGCGTGCGGTCACGCCCCACCGCGAACCGTTTGGTGAGCGAGAGATCGTGATTCTGGTTGGAGGGGTTGCGCAGGAACGGGTGAGTGCGCGAGGCATTTCCCATACTGAAATCGGGCGGCTGCACGAATGCCAGCGGGTTGAACCACATTTCAGGCCCGTGGTGCGGGGAGCGCGGGTCAACCCCCGGGACCACGTCCACGTGAAGGGTGTCGAGCACGCCGCCGGTGTTG
Source organism: Bryobacteraceae bacterium (assembly GCA_049969115.1). Classification (GTDB taxonomy): domain Bacteria; phylum Acidobacteriota; class Terriglobia; order Bryobacterales; family Bryobacteraceae; genus DTHT01. The sequence continues at coordinate 13,977 of JBMFPL010000024.1, forward strand.
TTGAACTGGGGCCGCAAGGCGATAGGCTCGCCGCTGGAATAAGTCGAAATCAGGCTGACCGACCAGCCGTCGGCCAGGTGGCGCCGCCAGTCGGCGTAGTTGAGCAGCGGTTTGCCTGGGCCCAACGGCAGATCGTAAATACAACTGAGGGAGAAAACGTGGGGCCTGTTATAGGCCGTCAGTGACCATTCGTTGCGCCGGTTGAAGTAATCCTGCCGGCCATAGGGACCGGAGTAGTCATCGAGCTGCTTGGAGAATTCATAGTAGAAGCTGAGCGTGAGCCCGTGCGAGGCGCGCTTGTCCACGCGCAGGAAACCGGCATCACGGTGGTAACGTCCCAGCGGCCAGGAGTTGTAAAGGTCGAAGCCCTTGTATTGCGGGTACGGCCTCAGGCTCCGGTTGAACTGCTCGTCGTTGAGCTGGTCGCGGAAGCGCAGCGCGTGCGGATGGATGGCGTTGGGGTTGGCTGCCCAGTTGCCCACTAGCAGGTCGCGGCCTCCCGAGTAAGCGGCGCCCAGCGTGATGACTACCGATCCCGGCGCTTCGTGTTCGAGGCTCAGGGAAGCCGACTGGTACACGGGCTGGCGGGGACTGCGGTCTATGAGGTCCGCCACGGTATCGTTGGCCGCATCAGGCCGCAAGTCAGGCACCGGACGGGAGGGCGGAGGAACGCCATCGGCCAGGCGCAGGGCCGGCTCCAATTGCACGTTGGGAGAGATATAAGTGGGCGTCCCGTTGAAGCCCTGGGTGCCCCACTGCACCGAGTAAATCGGTATCCCCGAGTAACTCCGTGCGAAACCGGCGCGGATTACCGTTTTCGCCGTCCCTAGCGGGTTCCAGGAGAAACTGGCGCTTGGCTCGAGCTTCACGCGCACGGGCTGGAAAGCCCTACCCACACCCTCGCGGGCGGCCACGATGAGCGCACCTTTGCGCCCGTTAGCGGGATTGATCACGTTGAGGTCCACCGTGGACTGCCGGTCGTACTTTTCGGTCCGTGGCGTCTGGACGTCGAGATTCACGCCCCAATGGAAGGTGAAGCGCTCGGAAAGCTCCCAGGAGTGCCGTACGGCCCCGTTCGCTGAACTTGCCCGGAAGTAAGACGGAGAGCCTACGATGCTGAGTTCGGCGAACTCGCAAAGGCCGAGAAGGAAACTGGCGAAGGCATGACCCGTGTTGATGATGCCGGGCAAACTGGTGAGACCCGGGCTGAACCGGAACGAGCCTGCGGGATATTGAGGGTAGTAAGTGTTCACCTGCGAACGGCCGTAACTGGACGAAAACCGCAAGCTGTGTTTTCCTTGCTTGGTCGAGAAACCTTCCGCCCATGAGAAACCGTTGCGCGCGGTGCGCGAGATGGGGTAGCTGCGGCCCAGCGAAAGATACGGTGCGAAGCGGAAGTAAGGGAAGCCCTGGCCTTCGACGCCGCGCAGGCCCAGGTCGCTGGCGAATTGCCGCCGGTTGCGGGCGCCGGCGGTAGACGCGTCGCTCGAAGCTGCAAAGGAAAGGCTGTTGACGGTGCGGGGCGAGATCGTGTAAGTGTGCTCGAGGGAGGCGCGGCGACTTCGGAACTCGCGCTCCGGCGGCCCTGGATTCGCGCTCGTGGAGAACCACGGAGCTGGCCCTTGGAATCCATTGGACAGGGAAAAATTGAGGCTGAGGCGGTGGCTTTCGGCCAGCGAATGATCGAGCTTGCCGATCCAGCCGTCGGCGGTGTTCGTTTCCGGGCTGTGAATGAAGTAATTGTTGCGGAAGAAAGGGCCGACTGCGGCGTTGGGCGCCGGGTAGTATTCGAGGGCGCGCTGGGCTACGGGATCCAGCCGGCTCGCGGGGATCCGGTTGCCGGGGAAGGGGTCCCTGAGATACTCGAGATTCCCCAAGCTTACCGGCTGGCCGGGATCAAAAAAGGGGTTGCCCCGCGTGCTCAGCGGATCGTAAACAGGCAGCGGGTTGCCCGCCTGGTCCACGGTTTCCGACCAGTCGCCCGTGCGCTCGGGCATGGTCGGGATGGTGCGCAGGTAGGAGCGGGCGATGCGCTCGCGCATCCCTTCGTAAGAGAGGGAGAAGAACGTGCGGCGCCCGCCGTCATAGATGCGGGGCACCAGCAAGGGCCCGGCGAGATTGAAACCGAACTGGTTGCGGCGCAGCATGGATTTGGTTCCGCCCCGCTGGCGAACCTCGTGGGGCACTGCGTCGAGAGCGTCGTTGCGGAGATTCTCGAACAGGCGCCCGTGCCATCGCGGCCGCCCCAGGGGACGCCGGGGTGAAGGGCTTTCCTCGCGCATGCCCAGCAGGCGCGTCTGTGTCCTGAACTCTTCGATCGCCTTCTGCATCTCGCTGGGCGCGGGTTTCTGCCAAGCGGCCACGGCCTGGGCCAGCACCGCCATGGCGATGGCGAACCGCATCAATTCAAGTGTACCCTGTCAGCAGAGCGCGACCGCGGATCGGCAGCGATCGCGCCCGATGACAGGAGTTTCCCGATGAAGCTGCGTGAAATCGCCGCTTACCTGGGCTGCGAACTTGTAGGCGATGGGGAGATCGAAATCACCGGGGTGGCTGGCATCGAACAGGCGGGACCGACAGAGTTGACCTTTCTGGCCAATCCCAAATACGCCCCCAAGGTGCGCCGGACGCGGGCGGCCGCGATCCTGGTCGCCGAGCCGGTGCGCGATCATCCCATCGCCAGCCTGGTCTCCTCGAATCCGTATCTGGATTTTGCCCGTGCGCTGGAGTTGTTCTACCAGCCGCCCCGGCCTGCACCCGGCATCCATCCCTGGGCTTCCATCGCCCCGTCGGCTCGCATCGGCGAAAACGCCTATATCGGACCCTTCGCGGTGATCGGCGAGGACGTGGTGATCGGGCGCAACGCGCGCATTTATCCGCACGTGGTGATTTACCAGGGTGCGCAGATCGGGGACGACTTCTGCGCCCACTCCCATGCCGTGGTGCGCGAGTTTTGCCGCATTGGCAACCGCGTGACCCTGGGTAACGGGGTGGTGGTCGGCGGAGACGGCTTCGGCTTCGCTCACCGGCCGGACGGGACCCACTACAAGATCGTGCAGTCTGGCATCACGGTCCTCGAGGACGATGTTGAGATTCAGTCCCTGTGTTCGATTGACCGGGCCACGGTAGGCGAAACGCGCGTCAAGCGTGGGACCAAAATTGACAGCCTGGTCCAGGTGGGACACGCCTGTGTCGTGGGCGAAAACTGCATCCTCTGCGCCCAGGTAGGCCTGGCGGGAAGCACGGTGCTGGAGCGCAACGTGTTGCTGGCGGGCCAGGCCGGCGTCTCCGGGCACTTGACGATTCACGAAGGTGCGGTGGTCTACGCGCAGGCCGGCGTGGGCGGCGACGTGCCCGCAGGCGCCACCGTGGCGGGCTCGCCGGCCTTCGACGCCGCTCAATGGCGCCGCGCCGTCACCGCTTTCC
>JBMFPL010000025.1:0-17186 GCA_049969115.1 Bryobacteraceae bacterium
CCGCGCGGGAGGCTTGCTTTTTCCCGGGCATCGCCGTCGAGGCCTTGTGCGCGGCGATCGAGCGTTACCAGGCGCTCGGTTGCTGGGAAGGCGGTCTAGCGATCCCGCGGGACCTTTACGAGCAGGCGCTCGATGTCTTCTTGCACGCGGGTCTGATTACGCGGCGCTGGCCTTACGAAGAAGTTGTGCTGGCGCCGCCCTGGGAGGCAGAATGAGCCTCCGGCGCGGCCCGACAGAGCTCCATGTGGTTGCCGGGGCTGGCGCGAGTTGATATAGTTGAAGCCGAATCGGAGGGAGTGCTCCGGTTCGCAGAGTAGCGGGGCTGCACGGGCAGGCCCGCGGAGGGACAAACAAGGGAGCGGCTATGGAATCTTATAACAACGTCCCTGTGCCTGAAGACGGTCAGCCGATCGAATTCCGGGACGGCAAGTTCGTGGTGCCGGACCGGCCGATCATCCCCTTCATCGAAGGCGATGGCACCGGACCCGACATCTGGCGCGCGGCGCGTCGGGTATTCGATGCCGCGGTGGAACGCGCCTACGGCGGGCAGCGCAAGGTGGTCTGGTACGAAGTCTTCGCCGGAGAGAAGGCTTTCAACCTGTTCAATACCTGGCTGCCCGAGGATACCTTGAAAGCGATCCAGCGTTTCCGCATCGCGATCAAGGGACCGCTGACCACCCCGGTGGGCGGCGGCCATCGCAGTCTCAACGTGGCCTTGCGGCAACTGCTCGATCTTTACGTTTGCTGGCGCCCCGTACGCTACTACCCGGGGGTACCCTCGCCCATGAAGCACCCGGAAAAGCTCGATGTGGTGATCTTCCGCGAGAATACCGAAGACGTTTACGCCGGCATCGAGTGGAAGCAAGGCACGCTGGAGGCGCAGAAAGTCATCGAGTGGCTGAACAAAGAAATGGGCTGCAAGATCCGGCCGGACTCGGGCATCGGCGTGAAGCCCATTTCGATCACCGGCACCAAGCGGCTGGTGCGGCGCGCCATCCGATACGCGCTGGAGAACAACCGGCGCAGCGTGACCCTGGTCCACAAGGGCAACATCATGAAGTTCACCGAGGGCGCTTTCCGCGACTGGGGTTACGAGGTGGCGCGCGAGGAGTTCGCTGATTCGGTGGTGACCGAAGCGGAAGCCGGCGCCAGCCCCCCGCCGGGCAAGATCATCATCAAGGACCGCATCGCCGATTCGATGTTCCAGCAGGTGCTGCTGCGCCCGGACGAGTACGACGTGATCGCCACGCCCAACCTGAACGGCGACTATCTCTCGGACGCCTGCGCGGCGCAGGTCGGCGGCCTGGGCATCGCGCCGGGAGGTAACATCGGCGACGAGCACGGCGTCTTCGAAGCCACCCACGGCACCGCACCCAAGTACGCCGGGCAGGACGTGGTGAACCCCTCCAGCGTGATCCTGAGCGGCTCGATGATGTTCTCCTATATCGGCTGGAAGGAAGTGAGCAACCTGATCGAGCAGGGCATCACCGAAACCATCCGGCAGAAGCGCGTGACCTACGATCTGCACAGGTTGATGGAGGGCGCGACCAAGCTGAAGACCAGCGAGTTCGCGGACGCAATCATAGAGAACATGGACCGGGCGGCCGCCGCGGCCTGATTCCGGCCCGAGCAACAGGGAGGATACATGCGCAGAAAAGTTACTGTCATCGGTGCGGGAAACGTAGGCGCCAGTTGCGCGGTTCAACTGGCGCACAAAGGACTGGCGGACATCGTGGTGGTGGACATCCTGGAGGGCGTGCCCACGGGCAAGGCTCTCGACATCCTGCAATCCTGCCCCATCCAGGGTGTGGACGTCTCCTGCGTGGGGGGCAATGATTATGCGGCCACGGCCGACTCAGACATCGTCATCGTGACCGCCGGCTTCCCGCGCAAGCCCGGCATGAGCCGCGACGACCTGCTCTGGGCGAACTACGACATCGTCAAGAGTACGGTGGAGCAGGCCGTCAAGTACTCACCCAACGCCATCCTGATCGTGGTCACCAATCCTCTCGACGCCATGTGCCATGTGGCTTACAAGGTCAGCGGCTTCCCCAAGAACCGCGTCATGGGGATGGCCGGCATCCTCGACACCACCCGCTTCCGCACCTTCGTGGCGCAGGAGTTGAACGTCTCCATGAAGGATGTGACCGCGCTGGTGCTGGGCGGTCACGGCGACACCATGGTCCCGCTGGTACGCTACTCGAGCGTGAGCGGCATCCCGCTGACCGACCTGCTCGACCAGGAGACGCTGGACCGCATCGTCAAGCGCACGCGCGACGGTGGCGCGGAGATCGTGCGCTACCTGAAGACGGGCAGCGCCTACTATGCGCCCGCGGCCGCCACGGTCGAGATGGTGGATGCCATCCTGAACGACCGCAAGCGCGTGCTGCCTTGCTCGGCTTACCTGGAGGGCGAGTACGGCATCCAGGGGCTGTTCGTGGGGGTGCCGGTTAAGCTGGGCGCGCAGGGCGTCGAGAAGATTTACGAACTCAAGCTCACCGAGCAAGAGCTGGCGGCGCTGCACAAGAGTGCCGCGGCCGTGCGCGAGCTGGTCGAAGTGATGCGGCCGAAGCTGGAGGCCGCGGCTACGGCCTGAGCCTTGCATTGTCCGGCAGGGCGGGCCGGCCCGGGCCCGCCCGCCTCTCATGCGCTTTTCCTCACGACTGGCCTGGGACATCCCGCCGAACCCGATCTGGCGCGCGCTGGAGGAGCGCAGACGCCGCGGGGCGCCGATTCTCGACCTGACCCAGTCCAATCCCACAAAGGCCGGCTTCGCTTACCCGGACGCAATCCGCAGGGCGCTGGCGGATCCCGGCGCGCTGGTCTACGAACCGGAGCCGGCCGGAACACGTAGGGCGCGGGAAGCGATCGTCGAATGGTACGGCGCCCGCGGCCTTGCGCTCGTCCCTGAGCAGATCCTGCTTGCTTCCGGAACCAGCGAGGCTTACGCCTGGCTGTTCAAGCTGCTTTGCGACCCCGGCGACCAGGTCCTGACCCCGCGTCCTTCTTACCCGTTGTTCGAGTATCTAGCAGGGCTGGAATCCGTGCGCGTGGCCACTTACTCGCTGCGATACGACGGGCACTGGTGGCTGGACTGGAATACGCTGGAGCGCGCCGCCGTCCCGCGCAGCAGGGCAGTGGTCATCGTGCAGCCCAACAATCCCACGGGTTCGTTTCTGGCGCCGGCGGAGATCGAGCGGCTGGCGGCATTTTGCGCCCAACGCGGGTTCGTGGTGATTTCTGACGAGGTCTTTGCCGATTACCCGCTCGAAGCTTCCGAAGTGCCTTCGCTTTGCGCGCAGAAGGGAGCGCCTTGCTTCGTGCTGGGAGGCCTTTCGAAAGCGGTCGGGCTGCCGCAGATGAAGCTTTCCTGGATCGTGGTCGCGGGCCCGGAGAGCTGGCGCGCCGCCGCATTGGCGCGGCTGGAGCTGATCGCGGACACCTACCTTTCGGTCGGCACGCCCGTGCAGCAGGCCCTGCCCGTGATGCTCGGGGCAGGACGGCAGGTGCGGGACCAGATTCATGCGCGCGTGCGCGGCAATTACCAGTGGTTACGTGCACGGCTAAGCCGGGACTTGGGGATCACCTTGCTCAGGGCGGATGCGGGTTGGTACGGGATCCTGCGCGTGCCGCGCGTCCGCAGCGAGGAGCAGTGGTGCCTGGAGCTGCTGGAGCGCGGCGTCCTCGTCCAGCCGGGTTATTTCTACGATTTTGCGGAAGAAGCCTGGCTGGTGGTGAGCCTTTTGGCCCCTCCGGCGGAGCTGGAGGCGGGTATCGAGGAGTTAACCGCGCTGGCCGCGGGCTGACTCAGGCCTTGCGCGGTGGCGCGGAGAGAAAGGCATCGCGGATCGCGCGCCAGGCTGGCTTGCGCTGCAAGTCGCGATCCAGGGGCAGCAACCGCACCGGCGTCCCGCTGGGCCTCGCCCTGCGGCGGGCCAGCCAGGTATAGCGGTCTGTCAATCCCCAGGTGAGCACGGCCTTGACGGCGGGTTCCTGGAGCGCGGCCGCCAGGTAACTCCGATAGACACGCGCTACGGCCTCATCTCGCTCGGCCACGTCGTCAGGCAGTTCGCGGTCGCTGACGTCCAGTTCGGTGATGTAAATTTCCAGGCCCAGAGCAGCGACTTCGCGCAAGAAGCTTTGCAGAGTTTCCACTTTGAAGTTACGGAACTCGGCCCAGTCCAGGTGGGCCTGCATGCCGAAGGCGTCGAGCGGCACGCCGCGATCTTTCAGGTGGCGCAGAAGGCGCAGCACGGCCTGGCGCTTTGCTTGTTGCTGGGGAGTGTCGTAGTCGAGGCCGTAGTCGTTGTAAGTGAGCCTGGCCTGCGGATCGGCCTGGCGCGCCAGCCGGAAAGCGAGCTCCACGTAATCGGGGCCGATCAGTTCGAGGAACGGGGTGACGCGCAGGCCGTCCTCGCGGCCATCAGGCACATGGATGGCCTCGTTGACCACGTCCCAGGAGTGCATGCGCCCGCGGTAGCGACCGGCCACGGTGAGGATGTGTTCTTCCAGGTATTTGCGCGCGTTGGCCGGGGTGACAACGGTCTTCAGCCAGGGCCAGACCTGGTTGTGCCAGACCAGCGTGTGGCCCCGCATCCGCATGCCATGCCGACGGGCGAAGCTGGCCAGGAAGTCGGCCGGCTCGAAGCGGAACGTGCCGGGCGAGGGCTGGGTCAAAGCCATCTTGAGATGGTTTTCGGGCACCAAGATGTTGCACTCGCGGGCGAAGCTGGCGGCGTAGTCAGGATCGTCGCGAAGCGCGGGCCAGGCAGCCGCAGCGCCGTAGAGCAGCCCCGCCTTGACGGCATAGTCCCGGAGGCCCGGTTCCTCTTGGCGGGCCGCGGCGTCCCGGAGGATGGGGAAAGCCAGGGCGCTGGCGAGCCATTTGCGGCGGCTGGTCGGTTTCATGCCCGATAGGATAGCGGAGCGCGAGTGGCAAGGGCTGCCGCAGCCAGCCTCGATCCTGCCCGTAAATCGCGCGTGTCCAGCGGCCTTCTGGTATAATCGGGACGGATGGTTATTGCCCTTCCGCCCGCGGGGACGGCGGCGATCCCGCACTTGCCTGGGTTTTTCCCGTGTCTAAGGTGAAGGCTTCCGTGCTCCCTACGATTCTCCGGCGCAGGTACGGTTGCGGCCTCAGCGGGTGGAGGGAGTCCAGTGCGGAGGCAAACGAGCGTCGGCAGGGATGAAAGTATCGGTTCAGATCAGCCGCGGCATCGAGCCGCTGTTCGGCACCCGTGACGAGAACATCCGGCTGCTGGAGTCCAGCCTCAACGTCACCACCCAGCTTGTGGAAGACAGCCTGGAGATCGAAGGCGACGCAGAGGCGGTCAGCCGCGCCGAGGGCATCCTGCAAGACTACATCTCGCTGGTGCAGGAGGGCCACGTCTTCACCAACGGGGACCTGAACAGTTACTTGCGCGTGGTGACCGAGGACCCGGCGGTCACGCTGCGCAACCTGGTGCTCAGCGGGCGGCAGCGCAACTTCGGCAAGAAGGTTGTGGTTCCCAAGACCATCAACCAGAGGCGCTATTTGGAGGCGATCGAGCGCAACGACCTGGTCTTTGGCATCGGTCCCGCGGGCACGGGCAAGACCTACCTGGCGGTGGCCATGGCGCTGTCCGCGCTGCTGAGCAAGAAGATGAGCCGCATCATCCTGACCCGGCCGGCGGTGGAGGCGGGCGAGAAACTGGGGTTCTTGCCGGGAACGCTTCAGGAAAAGGTGGATCCCTACCTGCGGCCGCTCTACGACGCGCTCTACGACATGCTGGACATGGACAAGGTGGAGAAACTGCTGGAGCGCTCGGTCATCGAGATCGCGCCCATTGCCTTCATGCGCGGCCGCACGCTCAACGACAGCTTCATCATCGTGGACGAGGCGCAGAACTCCACGCCGGAACAGATGAAGATGATCCTGACGCGGCCGGGTTATAACGCCAAGATGGTGGTGACCGGCGACGTGACCCAGATTGACCTGCCGCCAGGCAAAAAGAGCGGCCTGCTCAACGCCGAGGAAGTGCTGCGCGGCGTGGAGGGCATCAGCTTCATCTACTTCGACGAGCGCGACGTGGTGCGCCACAGCCTGGTCCAGCGCATCGTCAAGGCGTACGAACGCTACGAGCAGGCGCAGCAGGAGCGCCAGCTCTCGCTGCGCTGGAACGATGCGCCCGCCGAGTCGAACCGGGCCTGAGAGGCCCTTATGAGCGATCCCGACAGTACGGTGATATTCCGCTGCGCGCCGCGCGGGCTACGCCGCGACCAGGTGGAAGCCTTCGCCCGCCGCCTGCGCCGCGAAGTGGCGCGTGGTCGCCCGTTCACCTGCCTGCTTGCGGGCGATGCCGAGTTGCGCCGCCTGAACCGTCGCTTCCTGGGAAAGGATCGCCCTACCGACGTGCTGTCCTTTCCGGCGCCGCAGAAGTGGCCGGGCCAACCGGAGCGTTTCCTGGGCGAGATCGCCATCTCGGTGGATCGCGCCGCGCGCCAGGCGCGCCTTTTCGGCCATTCCCTCGAGCAGGAAATCGGGATTCTCATGCTGCACGGCTTGCTGCACCTGCGGGGCATGGATCACGAGCGCGACGGCGGGCGCATGGCGCGGGCAGAGGTCTTCTGGCGCAAGCGGCTGGGCTTGCCCGCCAGCCTGACCGAGCGGGCGGAGGGCTAGCATGCTCTGGGCGATGGCCATCGCACTGCTCGCCGTCCTGCTGGCGGTGGTGAGCTTCGTGCAGCTTCTTTATCTGGAGTCGCTGCGATTGCGAGCGCGGGAGCGGCCCGCGTTGCAACATTTCAAGGAGAATTTGTCAGGTCGGCTGGGCATGGACCACGAGCGGGGCGCCCTCACCTTCTCGCTGATCAAGCACGCGGGCCTGGTGGCGCTGGGCGCGCTGTGCCTGGGCGCCGCCGTCCGGGCCGAGGGCCTTGGGCTTTCCACCCTGCTTACCGGCCTGCTGAGCGGCTGGGCGGCCATGCTGCTGGCCGCATATGTCACCCCGCATCTGCTCTACCGCCGCTCCCGAGGAGCGTGGCTGGAGCCGCTAACGCCCGGCCTCCGTGTCCTCGCCCTGCTCGTGCGGCCATGGGTGGCGATCTTCGAGTTTTTCGAGTCGGTGATCGAGATGGGCGGCGCGACCGAGGAAACTCCGGAGGCGCCTCGTGCCGGCAACGACATCGAGGTCCTGCTGGAAGCGGGCACCGAGGAGGGTCTCATCGAAGAAAGTGACCACGAGCTGATCCAGTCGGTGGTCGCCTTCGGCGACAAGACGGTGCGCGAGGTCATGACCCCGCGCCCCATGATCGTCGCCATCCAGGCCGACCGCACGCTGGAGGACTTGCGCGAGCTGGTGATCAACGAACAGTACTCGCGCATCCCGGTCTACGAGTCCTCCATCGACGATATCATTGGGTTCGTGCACGTGCGCGACATGTTCGAGGTGGACGAGGCCGAGCGGCGCGAGCGCAAGGTCCGCGAGCTGGTGCGGCCCCTGCGTTTCGTGCCCGAGACCAAGCCGGTCAGCGAGCTGCTGCGCGAGATGCAGCAGGACCGGGCGCACATGGCGATCGTGGTGGACGAGTACGGCAACACCGCGGGCCTGGTCACTCTGGAGGACCTGGTGGAAGAGGTCTTCGGAGAGATTCGCGACGAGCACGAGCCGGGCCTGGATGTGACGCCCGATGGGCAGGGCGGCTACGTGGTCTCGGGCAACCTCGATCTGGACCGGCTGGAAGAGTTGCTCGAATTCAAACCCCAGCCGGAACCGGAATCCACCACGGTGGGTGGGCTGGTCACCGAGTGGCTGGGGCATGTGCCCACGCCCGGCGAGCGCGTGGAGCGAAACGGTATCCTGATCGAAGTGCTGGCCAGTAACGACCTGCGAGTCGAGCAGGTGAGGGTCGCGCGCACCCGGCCTGCCCAGAACAACGGCCAGCCCGCGTCCAACGGGAACTCATGAGCGATCCGGAAGCCATTACCCAACCTGAACCGACGCTCGAGCAGCCGCCAGCCGGATTCCGCTCGGGTTTCGTTTCCATCCTGGGCCGGCCCAACGTGGGCAAATCTACGCTGCTGAACGCGCTCACGCGCGCCCGGCTGGCCATTGTCAGCGACAAGCCGCAGACCACGCGCACGCTCATCCAGGGCGTGCTTACCCTGCCTCACGCGCAGATCGTGTTCCTGGACACCCCCGGCATCCACAAGCCCGATTCGGTCTTCAACCGGCGCATGATGGAAACCGTGCGCACGGCGCTCGAGGAGCGGGATCTGCTGCTGTATCTGGTGGAAGCCACCGCGCCGGTAACCGATGCCGAGCGGGAGGCCATCCCGATGGTGCTCGCCACGGGGACCCCCACCTTCCTGGTCATCAACAAAATCGACCGGCTGCGCGACAAAAGCAAGCTGCTGCCCCTCATTGACGAGTACCGGCATCTGGGCGACTTCGCCGAGTACATTCCCATCTCCGCCTTGCAGGGCGATGGCCTGGATGTGTTGCAGGAAGCGATCGTGAAACGGCTTCCCGAAGGCCCGGCTTACTTCCCGCCCGACTACCTCACGGACCAGCCGGAGCGCTTCCTCGCCGCCGAGCTGATCCGCGAGAAGATCCTGCACCTGACGCGCCAGGAGGTGCCGCACGCGGTGGCGGTCAAAGTGGAGCGGTGGGAAGAGACCCCGAACCTGCTGCGCATCTACGCCACCATCTTCGTGGAGAAGGAAGGCCAGAAGGCGATCGTGATCGGGGCGGGTGGCCAGTTGCTCAAGAAGGTGGGCACGGCGGCACGCCAGGAGATGGAGGCGCTGTTCGGGCGCAAGGTTTTCCTCGAGCTGTACGTCAAGGTGCGGCCGCGCTGGCGCGAGGATCCGCGTTTTCTGGCCGAGCTTGACTGGCGCTCGACGCTGGGCGACACGGAAAACTGAGGGCTTCCCCCGCCGGGCGGTCCGGCTTATGATAAGGGGCGGAGGCGGCCGTGGGCGCCCGGTGGTTCGCTTACGCGGACGCACGGCAGGCGGCGCAAGCCTGCGCCCACAACATTCTCGCCCGGCTGGAAGACGTGCTGGCAGGCCGCTCCTGGGCTACGCTGGCGCTCTCCGGAGGCGAGGAAGCCCCGCTGCTGCTGGAAAGCCTGGCGCGTTGCACCTTCCCCTGGAGCCAGGTGCACTTGTTCTGGGTCGAGGAGGGTCCGGGGGCGGACGAGAACCGCGCCGAGCTTTACAAAATGGCGCTGGAATGTTTTATCCGGCCCGCCCGTTTCCCCCCGCGCAATGTCCACCGCATCCGCACCGAGCTTCCGCCGGACATGGCCGCCGAGCGTTACCGCCGGGAAGTTTCGGAGTTTTTCCAACTGGCTGGCGAGGAGCGGCCCCATTTCGACGTGGTTCACCGCAACCTGGGCGAGGACGGCCACACCGCGGGTCTGTTCCCGGAGGATCCCCTGGTCGAGGACCGTGACGGGATCGCCGCCGCCGTCTGCCCGGAAACGCCGGGCCGCTGGCGCGTGACCTTGCTGCCTGGCGTGCTGCTGGCTGCCGGGCACACGGTGTTTCTCGTCGCCGGCGCGGGCAAGGCGGAGGCTGTGCGCGCGGTCTTCTGCGAGCCCTACGATCCCCGCCGCTGGCCTGCCCAGATGGACTGCCACCACGGCCGCAGCGTCTGCTGGTTTTTGGATGCGGCGGCCGCCCGCCTGCTCCAGTAGCCGCCAGACTCTGTCTGGCTGTGGTATCGTGCATCGGAAGAAAGGCTATGACTTCGCGACGGGTTTTTCTGGGCGCAGCGACCGCGCTTTCGGCCACGCGCGTCATGGGCGCGGCAGACCGGATCCGGCTGGGCATCATCGGCACGGGCAGCCGCGGCCAGTACTTGATGAAGGTGGCCAATCAGATCGGCGGCATCCAGTGGGTGGCGGTTTGCGATGCCTGGGACGTGCGGCGTAACCAGGCGGCGGAGCTCGCCGGGGGCGGGGTGGCTTGCTACGGGGATTATCGCCGCCTGCTCGATCACAAGGACATTGACGGCGTCATCGTCGCCACCTTTGATCACCTGCATGCGCAGATCACGGTCGGCGCCTGCCGCGCGGGCAAGGACGTCTACGTAGAAAAGCCCATGACCTCGCTGCCCATGCAGGGACACGAAGTGGTGCGCGCGGCGCAGGAAAACAAGCGGATCGTCCAGGTGGGCACGCAGCAGCGCTCCATGGCCCATTTCATCGAGGCCAAGCAACGTTTCTTCGACAGCGGGCTGATCGGCCTCGTCAACATGGTGCGCACCGTCTGGAACGGCAACCGCGGCTACCTGACGCCCGTGCCGCCGGGCATGGAACGCAAGCCGGAAGGGCTGGACTGGGACGCATGCCTGGGATGGCTGCCCAAGATCCCGTGGGACCCCAAGCGCTACTTCAACCGGTTCGCTTACTGGGACTTTTCCACCGGCGGGCAGACCGGCGGCCTGTTCGTTCACATGGTGGACGTGGTCCACTGGTTCCTCAACGTCCGCCGGCCGCTGTCGGCCGTGGCGCTGGGCGGCATTTACCGCTACGACGACGGCCGCGACACGCCCGACAACATCAACGCCGTTCTGGAATATCCGGAAAAACTCAACGTGACGTTCGAGGCCACCCTGACCGATTTGATTCCCAAGGGTGCGGCCGACATCGTGTTCATGGGTTCGGGCGGGCGGCTTTCCATCTTCCGGCGCGGCTACGAGTTCCTGCCGGCCGAATCCAACGCCAACCTGGGCGAGATCCGCGCGCCCGGTTCCCCGGAGACCAGCCACATGGCGAACTGGCTGGATTGCATGCGCACGCGCAAGCGGCCCAACTGCGACGAGGTCGAGGGCCATTACTCGTCGGTGGCCTGCCACCTGGTCAACATCGCCTACCGCGAAAAACGCCGGGCGCTGTGGCGGCCGGAGTGGGACGTCTGAACCGCGCGCGGCGGGGCGGCCCGCATCACGCCGGGGCGGGGAAGATCCCGGGCCCGATATACTGGGATGAGGGGCTGGTATGAAACGTTACGGCAAGTTTGCCGTGCTGATCGCTGTTTTGCTGGGCACCTTGTTGTGGCTGGCCGCTAGCGGCCTCGGTGAGGCCAAGAGCTACTACCGGACAGTGGCCGAGCTGAACCGGATGGGACCGGCGGCGCTGGGCAAGAGGCTCCGGGTGGCCGGCGACGTGGAGCCGGGCTCGATCCGCCGTACGGGCGCCGAAGTGCGTTTCGTGCTGCGTCAAAACGAGCTGCGCCTGCCTGTGCTTTACCGGGGAAGCGATCCGCTGCCCGACACCTTCCGTGACGGGGCGCAGGCGGTGGCCGACGGCAGGATGACACGGGAGGGCGTCTTTCAGGCCTCTCGCATTCAGGCCAAGTGCGCCTCCAAGTACGAAGCCAAACCGAATCGCCGGCCCGCAACCGCGGCTGCGCCTGTGAATCAGGCTGGCTTTTAAGGTCAGGCTCATGGAAAACCTGGGTGCTCTGGCGTTAGTCCTGGCGTTTTGTCTTTCGGCGTACGCCGTGGTTGCTTCCGCGGTGGGAGGCTGGAGGGGCAAGGCTTATCTGGTGGTCAGCGCGGAACGGGCGGTGCTGGCTGTGTGGTTCCTGGTGACGCTGGCCTCGTCGGTTCTGGTGGCGGCACTGGTGAGCGGGGATTTCCGCCTCGCGTACGTGGCGGCCAACACCAATCGCGCCATGCCCGCGCTGTACAAATTCGCCGCGTGGTGGGGCGGGCAGGAGGGCTCGCTTCTGTTCTGGAGCTGGGTGCTGGCCAGCTACGCGCTGGTGGTGGTTCTGGCGCACCGGCGGCACCATCGCGCTCTGATGCCTTACGTCACTGCGGTGCTTATGGCCACCCAGTGCTTCTTCCTGATCTTGAACGCGTTCGTCGCCAGCCCGTTCCGCCTGCTGGCGGTTGGCCGCTCGGTGACGGCGGCGCCGGATGGCAACGGGTTGAATCCGCTGCTGCAATACTGGGCGATGGCTGCGCACCCGCCTGCGCTCTATCTGGGCTACGTGGGATTCACCGTGCCTTACGCGTTCGCCATGGCTTCCCTGGTGACGCGCACGCCGGGTGAGGGCTGGATCCGGGCCACGCGGCGCTGGGCGCTGGTCACCTGGTTATTCCAGAGCATAGGCATCATGCTGGGCGCCGGGTGGGCCTACGCCGTGCTGGGATGGGGCGGCTACTGGGGCTGGGATCCGGTGGAGAATGCTTCACTGCTGCCCTGGCTGACCGCCACCGCCTTCCTGCACTCGGTCATGATGCAGGAAAGGAAAGGCATGATGAAGGTGTGGAACGTGGCGCTGGTTTCAGCTACGTTCCTGTTGAGCATCCTGGGCACGTTCCTGACGCGCTCGGGAGTGGTCAGCTCGGTGCACGCCTTCGCGCAATCGGCCATCGGCGTGTGGTTCGCGGGGTTCTTGCTCATCGCGCTGGTCGCCACCGCGCTGCTGATGGCCAGCCGGCTGGATCAGTTGCGCAGCGAGGCGCGCTTGGAAAGCGTGGTCTCGCGGGAGTCGAGCTTCCTGTTCAATAACCTGCTGTTCGTGGCGGCCTGCTTCGCCGTGCTGTGGGGCACGCTGTTCCCGCTGCTATCCGAGCTGGTCACCGGGGAAAAGATCAGCGTGGACGCGCCGTTCTTCAACCGCGTGAACGTGCCGCTGGGCCTGCTGCTGCTGTTTTTGACCGGGGTGGCGCCGCTTCTGCCCTGGCGGCGCAGCTCGCTGGAGAGCCTGAAGCGCAACCTCTTGAAGCCGGCGCTGGCCGGGCTTGCGCTGATGCTCGTGCTGGCGGTGGCGGGTGTGAGGCATCCTTACGCGCTGATTGCCTTCGGGCTGGCGCTGTTCGTGGCCTGGGCCATCGTGACCGAGTTCTACCGGGGAGCGCGCGCCATCCGTGCGCACACGGGCATGAACCCGCTGGCCGCGGCCGTCGAGCTCACTCTGCGCAATACGCGCCGCTACGGGGGATACCTGGTCCACATGGGCGTAGTGCTCATGTTCGTGGGCTTCGCCGGATCCGCATTCAACCGCCACCAGAGTCACGAGCTGGCGGTGGGAGAGAAGGCTGCCATAGGACGATATGAGTTGCGGCTCGCCAGTCTGCGCGACGGGGAAAACGAAAACTTCGCCTGGGATCGCGCGGGCATCGAGGTCTTCCAGGGCGGGAAGTTGATCGCCCGCCTGGAGCCCGAGCGCCGTTTTTACAAGGCCAGCCGCCAGGCTACTTCGGAAGTGGCGATTCGCCGGGGCCTGCGCGAGGATCTCTATCTGAACTTCGCCGGCATGAGCGAGGATAATCGCAAGGCCGTGATCCAGGCTTACGTTTTCCCGCTGGTTTCCTGGATCTGGATTGGCTTTGGCCTGCTGGTGTTCGGGGGGGTGGTCTGCCTGATGCCTGGCGGGGGCAGGGAGCGCGCAGGACGGCGCGCCGCCCGCCACAGGGCGGAGCAAGAGTTCGCGGCCGTGCCGTGAATCAGGTGCGTGGCGGTGACAGGATGTTGACCGTGACAGCCGTGATCTTGAGCGTGGGCGTAGTGCTTTACGCCCTCATGGTGCGCGAGGTGGACGTGGCGCCGCCGGAGAAGGAGCCGCCCGCGCGCCAGTTGGAGGAGCGCAAGGCCGCGATTGACGAGAGCCTCCGCGACCTGGCGTTCGAATATCGCGTGGGAAAGATCTCGGAAAGGGACTACCAGGCGACCAGGCGCGAGCTCGAGCAGGAGCTGACGGCGATCGACGCCGAACTGGCGCGGCTGGACAACCATGCTGGGAAAGCGGTGCCCGCTGCCGCGCAACCGGGCAAGCGGGCGGCCGCCGGCGGCACGGAATGCCCCCACTGCGGGGCGCGCTTCGCGCAGCCCATGAAGTTCTGCGGCGAGTGCGGCAGGCCAATGGCTGGGGGACTGGCATGAAGCGCGCACTTGCGGGAGTTTTGCTGGCCACCGCGGCGAGCGCGGCCATCCGCGGGGTGGTGGTGAATCGCACCACCGGGAAGCCTGCGGCGGGGATCGCGGTCAAGCTGGTGAGCATGAGCGCGGCCGGCATGCAGGCAGCTGAAACGGTGACTGCCGATGCGCAGGGCCGCTTCCAGTTCAGCAAAACGCCCGAAGCTGTCCACTACCTTGTGGAGGCGGAACTGGACGGGGTCGCTTACCACCGCATGGTTCCCCCCGACGAGACGAGTGGCGAAATTGAGCTGGAGGTGTACGAGGTGACGGCCCGCCCCGCGCCGCGTCCCGCCCAGCGCATCGTAGTGCTGGAGCCCGGCGCAGGCGCGCTGCGAGTCGGCGAAACCTGGCTGTACCGGAATGATGGCAAGCGCACCCTGTTCGACCCTTCGGCCGGCTCGCTCCGCTTCTACGTCCCGGACGCGGCGCAGGGAGAAATCTCCGTGATGGTGACGGCGCCGGGCGGCATGCCCGTGCGGAGGGTAGCGCAGAAAGAGCCCGGCAGCGGTTTCTACCGGGTGGGATTTCCCATCAAGCCCGGCGAGACGCGCTTCGACATCGGCTACACGCTGCCCGTGGCGTCCACTTTCGCTACCCGCATGCCGTATCCGGAGGCTCCCGTGCGCCTGGTGACGCCCGCGGGAGTCACGCTGAGCGGCGATGGGCTCGAGACGCTGGGGCCGGACCCATCCGGGCGGGCCATGATCTATGAAATGCGCGGCCGCCGTGAATTTTCCGTCCAGGTCGCAGGCCGTGGCGTGCTGGCCGATGCCAGCGAGGAAGCGGGACCATCGCCGGAGCAGATCCTGCCTGCCATCTACGACCGGCTCGGTTGGGTCCTGGGGCCGGCCGTCGCTGCCCTCGTGCTGGGTTTGCTGTTGTTGTACCGCACCAGCCCACCTCTCATGGCTGACCGCCGCTTCCGCCGCCCATGAATGCCCTCGAGCTGGAAGACGTCTGGAAATTCTACGGGGACTTTCCTGCGCTGCGCCAGGTGAGTTTCGCAGTTCCCGCCGGGGCCTGCTTGGCGCTGCTGGGGCGCAACGGGGCGGGCAAGACCACGTTGCTCAGAATCCTTTCCGGCTTGACGCGGACCGGGCGCGGCAGGGTGCGGGTGCTGGGGGCCGACCCGCGCGAGGTCGCGGCGCGTGCCGCCACTGGCGTACTGGGCCACGGGCTGGGCTTGTACGACGAGCTCTCGGCCCTGGAGAACCTGGCCTTGTTCGCCCGACTGTATGGCCTGGCTGAGCCGGAGAGTTGCGCGCGGCGATGGCTCGAGCGCGTCGGACTGGCCGGCGCGGCGCAGGCGCTGGTGCGCGAGTTTTCGCGCGGCATGCGGCAGCGCCTTGCGGTGGCGCGAGCTTTCCTGCACGATCCTGCCCTGCTGCTGCTGGACGAGCCCTTCACCGCGCTGGACGATCGCGCCGTGGCGTGCTTGCAGGAGCTGCTGCGCGATGCCCTGCGGGAAGGCCGGACGGTGGTGGTTTCCACGCACCAGTTGCGCGAGGCTCTCGAGCTGGCTACCCACGCAGCACTGCTGGTCCGCGGGCGCCTTGCCTGGTTCGGGTTGCGCACCGCAGAAATGCTCGAAGATCCGGTGTGGCTGTACGCGCGCTACGGGGAGGCGGCATGACGGCGCCCGCAGGAACGCAGGAGGCGACCAGGCGCGGAGCGGCCGCACCGGCCCGCACTGGTTTCCTCCGAGGCGTGCTGGCCATCGCCGCCAAGGATCTGCGCGCGGAGTTGCGGACCAAGGAAGCGCTGAACGCTTCGCTGGCCTTCTCCGTGGTCATCCTGTTGTTGTTCAGCTTTGCGTTCGATCCCACGGCGCAGGAAACACGAGCACTGGCGGGCGGCCTGCTGTGGCTGGTTTTCGCCTTTGCCGGGGCGCTCATCCTGAATCGCAGTTTCGCGCGCGAGCTGCCCAACGATTGCCTGGAGGCGCTGATCGCATCGCCCGTGCCGGCGGCCGCGCTTTATTTGGGAAAGACGCTGGCCAACTGGGTGCTGCTGGTTGCGGTGGAGCTGGTGAGCCTGGTGGTTTTCGGGATCTTTTACAACGCGGCGTGGGCGCGGCAGTTCTGGCCGCTGGCGGGCGTGGTGGCGCTGGGGGCATGGGCGCTGGCGGTGGTGGGCACGCTGTTCAGCGCGCTGACGGTGAACCTCAGGCTGCGCGAACTGATGCTGCCGTTGCTCGTGTATCCTGTGCTGATCCCGGCGTTGCTGGGGGCCATACAGCTCACCGGGCCGCTGGTCATGGGCGAATCGCTCACCCCGGATCTGACGGGGTGGTTCCGGCTGCTCGCCGGCTTCGACGTGATCTTCACGGCGCTGGCGCTGGCCCTGGCCGAGCCGGCGCTGGTGGGATGAAAGGAGGGAAGGACCCGTGCGTGAAAGACTGCCGGCTGCCTTTTGCCTGGCAGCCGCACTCCTGCTGGTTTACAACCTGTATGTCATCCTGCTGGCGCTGCCTGATGAGGTTTCCCAGGGCCCCATTTTCCGCATCATCTTCTTCCACGTGCCCTCGGCTTGGACGGCGTTTCTGGCTTTTCTCGCGGCCGCTGCGGCCAGCGCTTTTTACCTGGCGCGCAGGGATCTCCGTTATGACGCGTTGGCGGTGGCGGTGACGGAAGTGGGGCTTGCGTTCGCGGCGGTCACCCTCGTGACCGGGACGATCTGGGCGCGCGTGATCTGGGGGATCTGGTGGACGTGGGATCCGCGCCTGACCTCGATGCTGGTTTGCTGGCTGCTGTACGCGGGTTATCTGATGTTGCGGCACGCCGTGGAGGAGCCCGGCCAGCGCGCGCGTATCGCTGCGGTGTTCTCGATCTTCGCCTGCGTGGACGTGCCTGTGGTGTTCTTTTCCATCCGCTGGTGGCGCACGCAGCACCCGCAGCCGGTGGTCTGGGGCGGCGGCTCGATGGATCCGGCTTACTCGAAAATGCTTTTTCTGAACTGGCTCCCGCTGTTGCTGCTGGGCGGGGCCATGGCAGGCATCCGGCTGAGGCAGGAGCGGCAGCAGCGTGAGCTGGAGGCGCTGCGCCGCGCGGCTCACTCGTTTTGAAGGGAGGCGCGAGTGGAAGGACGCAACTTGACCTACATGTTTTACGGACTTCTGGCTGCCTGGCTGATTCTGGCGGTGTACGTGGCGGCGCTGGCCGGCCGCGGGCGGCGCCTGGAGCGGGAGCTGGCCAACTTGCGGCGGATGCTGGAGGACCGGCAAAAGGAGGCGTCATGAAACGGCGGGAGCTGTTGGGCGCCACGCT
>JBMFPL010000026.1:0-17030 GCA_049969115.1 Bryobacteraceae bacterium
CGCCGGACTGGGTCGCGGTCGACCGGGCCATCGAGGCGGGCCGTCTGGCGGGCCTGCCGGTGATGGTGGATTTCGGCGCTTTTCTGGCGGAGCGGCCCTTCCAGCAACTGGTGCTCGAGAAACTGCGTCCGGGTGACATCTACACCCACACTTACCTGGCGGCGGTGCCCATGCTGGACGATGAAGGCCAGGTGTTGCCTTACCTGTTCGCCGCGCGCAAGCGTGGGGTGATCTTCGACCTGGGGCACGGCGGTGGCAGTTTCGTGTTCCGGCAGGCGGCGCCTGCCATGCGCCAAGGCTTCCCGCCAGACACGATCTCGACCGACCTGCACGTGGGCAGCATGAACGCGGGCATGAAAGACATGCTCAACGTGATGTCGAAGATGCTGAATCTGGGGATGTCGCTGGAGGAGGTGATCCTGCGTTCGAGCTGGCGGCCCGCGCAGGTCATTCACCGCGAGGAGCTGGGCCATCTGACTCCCGGCGCGCCCGCCGACGTAGCTGTCCTCGCCCTGCGTTACGGCAGTTTTGGCTTCGTGGACGTCTACGGGGCGCGCCTGCGCGGCGACCGCAAGCTGGAGGCCGAACTGACGATCCGCGACGGCCGGGTGGTCTGGGACCTGAACGGCATCTCGCGGACGGACTGGAACCGGCTTCCGCGGGATTACGGGCCGCAAGGCGACGGCCGCTGGGATGCGACTATC
This sequence comes from Bryobacteraceae bacterium, assembly GCA_049969115.1. Lineage (GTDB taxonomy): Bacteria > Acidobacteriota > Terriglobia > Bryobacterales > Bryobacteraceae > DTHT01. The sequence continues at coordinate 705 of JBMFPL010000026.1, forward strand.
GGCCACGGTGCGCCTCGATCCCGCCCGTGATGCCGTAGGCGCACACCACGGCTGGCATCAGGTGCGGGGTTTCGGGAAGGCCCGTCTTCAGGCCTCGCCTTCTTCGATGATCTCCAGCAACTCGATATCGAAGGTCAGATCCTTTCCTGCCAACGGGTGGTTGGCGTCGAGGGTGATCGAGCTTTCGGTGACCCCGGTGACCAGCACGGGGGTGACTCGCCCGTCGGGATGCTGAAGCTGGAGCCGGTCCCCTACCTTCGGGTCCAGATCCGGCGGCACCCGGCGGCGGTCCACCTCGATGACCAGGAAGTCGGCGTGCGGTCCGTAGGCCTCCTCAGCCGGCACCCTTTGGGTCTTGGTCTCGCCGGGGGTCATGCCGATGACAGCGTTTTCGAAACCGGGAATGAGCTGGCCTTCGCCGATTGTGAATTCCAGCGGCCAGCTGCGGAGTGAGGAATCGAACACCGTGCCGTCGTCCAGTCTCCCGGTGTAATTAACTCTGACAGTATCGCCTGGTTTTGCTTGAGCCATGTTCGTCTGATGCCCCGAATTGGAGGTCGGATCCAAGGCGGGCACCTTGAGTATAGCATCTTGCGTGCGAGCGTGGCCCGTGGCGCCAGGAGCATGGCCGCAAGATGGCGCCGGCTGCGTGGCCCCAGTTGCTGCGCCGCCTCGGCGAATTGACCGGGCGGGGCTGCGTCGGATACACTTTGAAATGCTGCCCGATGAGGGACCACCCGCCGGCGGAGCCCGGCTGAGCCGGGCGATGTCGCAAAACCGGGAAGGAGGATAACCAGTGCCGGAAGGGCGCAGCTACGTTTTCACCTCGGAATCGGTGACCGAGGGCCACCCTGACAAGATGGCGGATCAGATTTCCGACGCGGTGCTCGACGCGGTGATGGAACAGGATCCCAAGGGGCGGGTGGCCTGCGAAGTGCTGGTGACCACCGGGATCTGCGTGGTGGCTGGCGAGATCACGACCAGCGCCTACCTGGATATCCCCAAGATCGCGCGCGAGACCATACGCGACATCGGCTACACCGACGCCTGCTACGGCTTCGACTGGCAGACGTGCGGGGTCCTGAACATGGTGCAGCGGCAATCTCCCGACATCGCCATGGGTGTGGACACCGGCGGTGCGGGCGATCAGGGCCTGATGTTCGGCTTCGCCTGCGACGAAACGCCCGAGCTGATGCCGCTGCCCATCATGATGGCGCACAAGCTGGTGCGGCGGCTGAGCGAAGTGCGCCGCGCGGGGATCCTGGATTTTCTCCGCCCCGACGGCAAGAGCCAGGTCTCGGTCGAGTACGTCAATGGCGAGCCCAAACGCATCACCGCGGTAGTGGTTTCGACGCAGCACAGCGACCGCGTGCCCATCGAGGAGGTGCGCGAGCAGGTGAAGCGGCACATCATCGATGCCGTGATCTCGCCTTCGATGGTAGACGAAAGGACTACTTACCACATCAACCCCACGGGGCGCTTCGTCATTGGCGGCCCGCACGGCGATACGGGCCTCACCGGGCGCAAGATCATCGTGGATACTTATGGCGGCATGGGCCGTCACGGGGGCGGCTGCTTTTCGGGCAAGGATCCGACCAAAGTGGACCGCTCGGCCTGCTACATGGCCCGCTACATCGCCAAGAACCTGGTGGCGGCGGGACTGGCGCGGCGCTGCGAGGTGCAACTGGCCTACGCCATCGGGGTGGCCGAGCCCGTTTCGGTGTCGGTCAACACCTTCGGCACCGGGAGCATTCCCGACGAGCGGATCGTGGAGCTGATCCGGGAAATGTTCCCGCTCACGCCGCTGGGCATGATCGAGTACCTGAAGCTGCGACGGCCGGTTTACCGGCGCACGGCGGCTTTCGGTCACTTCGGCCGGACCGAGGAAACTTTCACCTGGGAGGCCACGGACAAGGCGGCCGCATTGCGAGACGCGGCCGGGTTGCGGGCCGCCAGCGTGAGCTGAAGGGCCCGCGCGGCCCGGTGCGAGCGAGGAAATATGTCAGGCAATCCTCAGACTTCGGTGCGCTGCGACGTCAGAGATCTTTCGCTTGCGGACGCGGGCAAGAAACGCATCGAGTGGGCGTTCCAGTCCATGCCAGTGCTCCAGCAGATCCGCAAGCAGTTCATCAAAGGGCAGCCGCTGGCGGGCATCCGCATCGCCGCCTGCCTGCACGTGACCACGGAGACCGCCAACCTGATGATCGCCTTGAGGGACGGTGGGGCGCAGCCCGTGCTGTGCGCGTCCAACCCGCTCTCCACGCAGGATGACGTGGCGGCCGCGCTGGTGCGCGACTACAACATTCCCGTTTTCGCCATCAAGGGCGAGTCCAACGAGACCTACTACTCGCACATCCTGGCCGCGTTGGAACACCGGCCCCAGATCACCATGGACGACGGCTGCGACCTGGTCACCACGCTCCACACCAAGCGTCAGGACCTGTTGGAAGGGGTGCTGGGCGGAACCGAGGAAACGACCACGGGAGTCATCCGCCTGCGCGCCATGGCCAGAGAAGGCGTGCTGCGATACCCGGTGATCGCGGTCAACGATGCGATGACCAAGCATCTGTTCGACAACCGCTATGGCACCGGGCAGAGCACCGTGGACGGCATCATCCGCGCCACCAACATCCTGCTGGCCGGGCTGAACTTCGTGGTGGCGGGTTACGGCTGGTGCGGGCGCGGCGTGGCCATGCGCGCGCGGGGCATGGGCGCCAACGTGATCATCTGCGAGGTGGATCCTATCAAGGCGCTGGAAGCGCTCATGGACGGCTACCGCGTGATGTCCATGGCCGAGGCGGCCGAAATCGGCGATGTCTTCGTCACCCTCACCGGCAATAAGAACGTGATCACCCGCGAGCATTTCGAGCGCATGAAGAACGGCGCCATCCTGGCCAATTCGGGTCACTTCAACGTGGAGATTGACCTGGAGACGCTGGGCCGCCTGGCCTCCAGTCGCAGGCAGGTGCGCGAGTTTGTCGAGGAGTACGCCATGCGTGACGGCCGTCGCATCTACGTGCTGGGCGAGGGGCGCCTGATCAACCTGGCGGCGGCCGAGGGCCATCCCGCTTCGGTCATGGACATGAGCTTCGCCAACCAGGCCTTGGCGGTCGAGTACCTGGTGGAGAATCACGCGAAACTGGAGAAGCGGGTTTACCCGGTGCCGGAGGAGCTGGACCGTCGCGTGGCCCGTATGAAGCTGGAGTGCATGGGCGTCAAGATCGACCGGCTCACACCGGAGCAGGAACGTTACCTAGCCACCTGGTCCGAAGGGACATGACGGGCTGACCCGCTGCGAGGTGCGCGCTTGGCTGATCCTTCGCAAATCCGCAGGACGCTGGTGATCACGGTTCCCGCCGACGAGGTGACCGAGGCCAGCAACCACGCGCTGGCTAATCTTCAGAAGAAGGTTCACCTGCGCGGCTTCCGTCCCGGCAAGGCGCCGACCAGTCTGCTGATGCGGCTCTATGCCGACGAGATCCGTCGCGAGGTGCTCAACGAGCTGGTCCCCAAACACCTGTTCCGCCGGGCCGAGGAAGAAGGGCTGGTGATCGTAGGAGCGCCCGAAATCCGCGACGTGCACTTCCAGCCCGGCGAACCGTTGCGCTTCACCGCGGAATTCGAGATCCAGCCGGAGTTCGAGCTGCTTGAATACAAAGGGGTGGAAGTCCCCTACCAGGAACCCGAGGTCAGCGACGAGGATGTTGCCCAGCGGCTGGAAGAGCTGCGCCGACAAAGGGCGGAGCTGGTGACCGTGGATCCGCGGCCGTTGGAGGACGGCGATTTTGCCGTGCTCGCCATCGAAAGCCTCGCGGGTGCGGATCCTCCCATCCGCCAGGAGGAGCTGACGCTCGAGATCGGGGGGGAGGAAACCCTAGCCGCATTCTCGGAGAACCTTCGCGGCCTTTGCCCAGGCGAGGAGAAGGAGTTTGAAGTCCACTATCCCGAGGATTACGGGCAGCGCCGGCTGGCCGGCAAGACGGTGGTGTTCCGCGCGCGGGTCAAGGCGGTGCGCCGTAGGGAACTGCCGGAGCTCAACGACGAGTTCGCACGCGACGTCGGAGACTACCTGAACCTGGAGGAATTGCGCGAGGCGGTGAGGCGCTCGCTGCTGCTGGAGCGGCAGGCGGCGGCACGGCAGCAGGCCGAGGCGAAGCTGGTGGACAAGCTGGTGGACATGCACGAGTTCCCGGTGCCCGAGGCCTACGTCGAGCGGCATCTGGAGTCCCAGATTCTCAGGGCGATGGACGAGATGGAAGAGCAGGGCCTCGATCCGGACAAAGTGGACTGGGAGCAGTTCAAGCAAGCGCGGCGCGAGCGGGCCATCCGGGAGGTGAAGGCCTCCCTGATCCTCGACAAGATCGCTGATCGGGAGGGCATCTACGCCACCCAGGACGAAGTGGACCGGGAGGTGCAGCGCATCGCGCGCCAGGAGCGCCAGCCCGTGGCCGCAGTCCGCATGAGGCTGGAAAAGGAAGACGCCCTGCGGCGCATCGCCCACCGCATCCGCACCGAGAAGACGCTGGCCTTCCTGTTCGAGCACGCTACCAAGACGGCCGGCGAATGAGCCGGCCGGGATCTGTCTGGGCCACCGGCAAGCTGCTGTACAATAGCCAAGAGCGACCGAAGTCGAATTCTGGCGTAAACTTGGATTCGTTGCCGCGACGAAGTTCCAGGCTTCCCAGCCAGCGATGCCACAGGAGGAGAGGGCATGTACAGGATCGCAGCGTGCGTGTTGGTGGCGTGGATGACGGCGGCCCCGTCCTTTCCCCAGACCCAGCAGCAAGCCCCTCGTGAACCCGAACCGGCCAAACCCATGGCCCAGCCGGCGCCAGAGTCGCTGGCCGAGGCCCCGCCCGCTGCGGTGGACCCGCGCACCTATGTCATTGGGCCCGAGGACATCCTGCTGATCCGCGTCTGGCGGGAACCGGAGCATTCCGGCCTGGTCACGGTGCGGCCCGACGGCAAGATCACCCTGCCGCTGATCGGCGACATCCAGGCGGCCGGACTTACGCCAGACAAACTGGATGCGGAAATTACGGCCGCGCTCTCCAAGTACATCAACAATCCTGACGTAATCGTTTCCGTCCAGGCGGTGCGCAGCAAACGTTATTATGTGACCGGGGAAGTCAACCGGCCGGGCGCCTACCCGCTGGTCACGCCGGTCACCGTGCTGGAAGCTCTCACGCTGGCCGGCGGCTTCCGCGATTTCGCCAACAAGAAAAACATCACTATCCTCAGGGGCAACCAGCGCTTCAAGTTCAACTACAACGAGGTGATCAAAGGCAAGAAGCTGTCGCAGAACATCGTCTTGCAGAACGGGGATTACATCATCGTGCCCTGAGGAGGCGGCGAAGGTTCTCTGCGACGGGCCGATAAGGGGATGGGGAATGCAGCCTTCCGGTGAGACGCTGCAAGTCACGCGGCGGCCGCTCGATCTGGAGGACTACCTCGACATCGTTCGCCGGAACAAGGGCTGGCTGATCGGCCCGGCTTTCGCCTGTCTGGTGGCGGCGGTAGTGGTTGCGTTCCTGTGGCCGGATACTTACATCTCCGAGGCCACCATCCAGGTGACGCCGCCCCAGGTGCCCCAGCAACTGGTGCCCTCGAACGTGGCCACCGAGATTTCCCAGCGCATCAGCGCGATGGCTTCCAACATCCTCAGCCGGCCCACGCTCATCAACATCATCCAGACTTACAACCTGTACCCGCGGGAGCGGGCGCGGCTGCCCATGGAAGACATCATCGAGCAGATGCGCACCCGGGACATAAAGATTTCGCCGGTGACGCAGCTTGCCACCGCCTCGCGGGAGCGTGCCTCGGTTTTCCGGATTTCCTTCGCCTACCGCGATCGCTTCCTCGCCCAGAAAGTGGCGGCCGATCTGGCGGGCCGTTTCATCGAGGAGAACATCCGCACGCGCTCCAGCCAGTCGGTGCAGACCACGGAGTTTCTCAAGGACCAGCTCCAGCAGGCCAAGAGGGAACTGGACGCCTGGGAGAACAAGCTGGCCGAGTTCCGCGTGCGCAACAGCGGGCGGCTGCCCGATCAACTGGATCGCAACCTGAACGCAATCCGCGCCTTCGAGACCCAGCTGGCCGGCGTCAACGACGCCATCAACCGCCTGGCGCAGGAAAAACTCATGCTGGAGTCGCAGATCCGCATCGTGCGTGATCAAATGGCGGCGGTGGCGCCTGCGCCAGAGGTGACCGAGGCCCCGGTGCGGCGCGAGCGTCTGGCCGAGGTCGAGCGCCAGATCGTGGCGCTGGAGACTGCGCTGGCTGGCATGCGCGAGCGTTACAGCGACAGCCATCCCGACGTGCAACGGTTGCAGCGGCAACTGGAGGGCCTGCGCAAGAACCGCCAGGGACTGCTGGCCGAGGAGGCACAGCCGAAAAGCAAGCAAGCCAGTCCTCGCCCCCTCAGCCCCGAGCAGCTCAACGCGTTGCGAAACGCCGAAGCCACCATCGCCCGCCTGCAAAGCCAGATCGAGGCCAGGAACCTGGAAATGGAGGCGAAGATCAAGGAGCAACAGCAGCTCCAGCGGCTCCTCAAGCAGTACCAGAGCTACATCGAGAGCAGCCCGCTGGTAGAGCGGGATTACGCTGAGCTGACGCGCAACCGCGACCTGGCGCGGACGCGGTACGAGGATCTGAGCAAGCGCGCGGCTGCCTCCGAGATGGCCACCGATCTGGTGGCGCGAGGCCAGGCCGACCGGCTGGAACTGCTGGAGCCCGCGTCGCTGCCGGAGCGGCCGGCGCGCCCCAACCGCCTGCTCATCATCGCCGGCGGGCTGGGCGCGGGGATGGCGCTCGGGGTTTTTGCCGTGGGCCTGCGCGAAATGAAGGATACGTCGCTGAAGACGCTCAAGGACGTCCGGGCTTACACCAAGCTGGCGGTGCTGGCCACCATTCCTTTGCTGGAGAACGATCTGGTGTTGCGCCGCAAGCGGAGGTTGCGCTGGCTTGCGTGGACCGCGGCGTCGCTGCTAGGCGCGGCGGCCATGGCCGGATCGGTGCTGTATTATTACACCACGCGCACTTGAGGAACTGCCAGAGAGGATCGGGAAATGAGCCGGGTTCATGAAGCGTTGCGCAAGGCGGAGCAATCAGGGACTCTGGCGGCGCCCTCTGCTGCTCGGGCGCCGTCGGTGGAGACTTCACTCGTGCAGGACGTCGCCGCCGCGAGTTTCTTCGATCGGCTCGAGCAGGTGCCTTACCGCCCGGCGCCAGAGGCGCTGCTCATTGATCCCGCGCGGCCGCAGGAGGCGCCGGCGGAGGAGTTCCGCAGCCTCCGCACCCGGCTGAACCATTTGCAGGGACTCCAGCCGCTGCACGCTGTGGTGATCACCAGTCCTTCGCCAGCCGAGGGCAAGTCGTTCGTGGCGGCCAACCTGGCCATCGCCCAGGCGCAGTTGAGCGGCCAGTGGGCCCTGCTGGCGGATTTCGACTTGCGCCGTCCCGTCATCCACACCCTGTTCCAGATCCAGCGGGCGCCCGGCATCACGGATTATTTGCTGGGCAACGCGCCGCTGGAAGCGGTCATCAAGCGCGTGATGAGCATGAATCTTTGCGTGATGCCCGCCGGCAGCGCGGTCAAGAACCCGCTCGAACTGCTCAACCTGCGCCAGGTAAGGGTGTTGCTGCGCGAGTTGCCTAAGCTGTTCAACTGGATGATCCTGGACAGCCCGCCGCTGCTGTTCTCGGCCGACGCCAACCTGCTGGGCACGATCGCGGACGGCACGTTGCTGGTGGTGCGCATGGGCCAGACCACGATCGACATGGTGGCCCGCGCCATGCAATCGCTGTGCGAGAACAACGTGCTCGGGGTCGTGGTCAACGGCGCGCGCGCAGGCGAGCTCTACAGCAAGTACACCTACTATTACTCGAGCTACGGCTACCGCGAGCGGCAGGAAGAAGAGGCAAGCGAAAGCGCTGCCGGGAGCGGGCAAGGCGGGGAGAGCGCCGGCAATGCTGCCGGTTGAGCCGCGTGGCTCAGCGCTTTATGATCGGCCGCAAGGGTCTGACGTAGATGTAGCGGAACGCCACCGGCCCGTGGTCTCCCTGGAGCATGATCGGGTTGGTGGGCGCCTCCGGGATGGGCATGTGAGCGCGCGTGGGGCCATCCACTTCGACGTCCTCCTGCACGGACAGCCCATTGTGCAGCACGCGGATGAAGCGCGCGTTCTCGATCTTGCGTCCCGCGGCGTCGAAGCGGGGTGCGCGGAACCAGATGTGGAACGATTGCCATTCGCCGGGACGGCGGCTGGCGTTGCGCGAAGGCGGCGATCCGCCCACGCCCTTGCCGTCGATCCAGCGGTGATAGATCGCACCGCAATCGGAGGTCTTCATCGGCTCCCAGGATCCCCAACTGTCGAAGATCTGCACCTCGTAGAGCCCGTGCAGGTATACGCCGGAGTTGGATCCCTTGGCGAGCATGAATTCCAGATAGAGCTCGACGTCGCCGAATTTCTCGTCGGTGACCAGGTTGACGGTGCGGCCGTTGGGGCCGTTGATGAGGCGATCGCCGAGGATGGGCAGGGCGAACAGGCGGGTGGGGGCTAGCAGGCGCTCCCAACGCACGCCACGGGTGGTCATCCACTCGTTTTTGACTTCCTTGTCCTGGGGGTGCCAGCCGGTGAGGTCGCGGCCGTTGAACAGCGGCTTCCAACCGTCCTCCAAAAGGAAAGGTGGGTCCCCGTGGTCCTCGCCATCGTTGAGTTCGGGCAGCTTCTGGGCGGGGCAAACCAGGCAGAGGGCAGCCAGAAGAACGGAACCTCGCAACAGATTCAGCATGCAGATATTGTGCCGCACTCGCCGGGACGGCGACGCGCGCGGTGTCACACCACGGTCTCGCGCGGGGTATGGATTTCTTGCAGGCTCCAGACGCGGATGGGATCGCGACGGCGCGAGGCGACTGCCTCGGCCACGGCGCGGGCTGCACTCATGGTGGTGATGCAGGGGATGCGGTAGGCGAGCGCGGTGCGGCGGATGGCCCGCTCGTCCGAGAACGAGTGGGCGCCGGCGGGTGTATAAATGACCAGTTGCACCGAGCCGGCCTTCATCAAGTCCACCCCGTTGGGCCGGCCTTCGTTGACCTTGAAAACCGTGCGGCAATTCAGGCCTGCGGCGCGCAGGGCGGCGGCCGTGCCGCGCGTGGCCACCAGGGCGAAGTCGAACTGGGCGAGGGCGCGCGCCACTTCGACGGCCGCCGGTTTGTCGCGGTCGTTCACGCTGATGAAGACCGCCCCTCGATCGGGCAGCGGCACGCCGGTGCTCAACTGCGCCTTGGCGAAGGCCTCCCCGAAGTTTTCGCCCACCCCCATCACCTCGCCCGTGGAGCGCATTTCCGGCCCCAGCGCAGGATCCACGCCGGGAAACCTGCTGAAGGGAAAGACCGGGGACTTGACGAAGAACTGCGGCACGGGGAGCACCCCCGAGGTCTGCCCGCCGGTTAGGTGCGCGAAGTCCTGGAGCTTGCCGCCCAGCATCAGCCCGACCGCGATCTTGGCCAGCGGGATGCCGGTGGCCTTGCTGACGTACGGCACCGTGCGCGAGGCGCGCGGGTTGACCTCCAGCACGTAGACAGTGCCGTTTTTGATCGCGTATTGCACGTTCATGAGGCCGACCACGCGTAGGGCTCGCGCCAGCCGCACGGTGTACTCCTCGATGGTGCGCAGTTGTTCGGAGCCGATGGAGATGGCGGGCAGCACGCAGGAAGAATCGCCTGAATGGATGCCGGCTTCCTCGATGTGTTCCATGATGCCCGCGATGAGCACGTCCTCGGAATCCGAAAGCGCGTCCACGTCCACTTCCAGCGCGTCTTCGAGGAAGCGGTCAATCAGCACCGGGCGTTCCTGGCTGAAGACCACTGCCTCCTGCATGTACCGGCGCACCGTGTCCTCGTCGTAGGCGATCACCATGGCCCGGCCGCCCAGCACGTAGCTGGGCCGGACCAGGACCGGGAAGCCGATGCGGCGGGCGATGGCGCAGGCCTCTTCCACGCTGGTGGCCGAAGCGTTGGCGGGCGCGGGGATGCCCAGCTCCTCGAGCAAGGCTCCGAACAGCTTGCGATCCTCAGCCAGGTCAATGGACTCGGGATCGGTGCCGATGATGGGCACGCCCGCGCGCTTGAGGGGCAGGGCCAGGGTCAGAGGAGTCTGCCCGCCGAACTGCACGATCACCCCGTGGGGCCGCTCGGTCTCGTAGATGTTCAGCACTTCTTCGAGCGTCAGGGGCTCGAAGTAGAGACGGTCGCTGGTGTCGTAGTCGGTGGAGACCGTCTCCGGGTTGCAGTTGACCATGATGGACTCGATGCCGAACTCGCGCAGTGCGAAGGCGGCGTGGCAGCAGCAATAATCGAACTCGACGCCCTGCCCGATGCGGTTGGGCCCCGCGCCCAGGATCATGACCTTGCGCCGCTGGCCCGGGTTCGCCTCGCACTCGCCTTCGTAGCTCGAGTAGAGGTAGGGAGTGAAGCTTTCGAACTCGGCGGCGCAGGTGTCCACGCGGTGGAAGACTGCCCGGATGCCCATCTCCAGGCGGCGGCGCCGCACGTCCATTTCGGCGGCCTTCCACATGCGCGCCAGCGCGCGGTCGCTGACGCCGTCGCGCTTGGCCTGGCGCATCTTCTCGGGGGGGATGCTCTCCAGAGTTTCCTGCTCCAGCTCGGCTTCCAGCTCCACCGCCTGGCGGACCTGTTCGAGGAACCAAGGGTCAATGGCCGTCATCTCGCAGACCTGCTCGACGGTGTAACCTTTGCGGAACGCGAAGCGCAGGTAATTCAGGCGGTCCGGGTTGGGAGTGATCAGCTTTTGCGGGATCAGGCTTTCCTCGTACGTTTCCGCCGAGGGCGAACGGCCTGTTTCGAGGCTGCGCATGGCCTTGGCCAGGGCTTGCTTAAACGTGCGGCCGATGGCCATCACCTCGCCGACCGATTTCATCTGCGTGCCCAGCACCGGTTCCGAGCCGGGGAACTTCTCGAACTGCCAGCGCGGGATCTTCACCACCACGTAGTCAATGGTGGGTTCGAAACAGGCCGGCGTCTTGCGCGTGATGTCGTTGGGGATTTCGTCCAGGCGGTAGCCGACCGCCAGCTTGGCCGCGATCTTGGCGATGGGGAAGCCAGTGGCCTTGGAAGCCAGGGCCGAGCTGCGCGAAACGCGCGGGTTCATTTCAATGATGACCATGCGGCCGGTGCGCGGGTGGATGGCGAACTGGACGTTGGAGCCGCCAGTGTCCACGCCGATTTCGCGCAGGCAGGCCAGGGCGGCATCGCGCATCATCTGGTACTCGCGGTCGGTGAGCGTCTGCGCGGGCGCCACGGTGATGGAATCGCCCGTGTGCACGCCCATGGGATCGAAGTTTTCGATGGAGCAGACCACGATGGCGTTGTCCGCCAGGTCGCGCATCACCTCGAGTTCGAATTCCTTCCAGCCCAGTACGTTTTCTTCGATCAGGACTTCGTGCACGGGGGAAATGTCGAGGCCGCGCCGGAGCAGCTCGACCAGTTCCTCGCGGTTGTAGGCGATGCCGCCGCCGGTGCCGCCCAGCGTGAAACTGGGCCGCAGAATGACGGGGAAGCCGATGCGCTGGGCGAACTCGACGCCGTCGGCCACATTGTTGACCAGCAGGGACTGGGGCACCTCCAGCCCGATCTTACGCATGGCGTCCTTGAACAGTAGGCGGTCCTCGGCCTTCTTGATCGCCTCCAGCTTGGCGCCGATCAGTTCCACGCCATAGCGTTCCAGCACGCCGGCTTCGGCTAGCTCGACCGCCAGATTCAACCCGGTCTGGCCGCCCACGGTAGAAAGCAGCGCGTCGGGCCGCTCGCGCTCGATGATCTTTTCCACGAAGGGCAAGGTGAGCGGCTCGATGTAAGTGCGGTCGGCCAGCTCCGGGTCAGTCATGATGGTGGCGGGGTTGGAATTAACCAGGATCACCTGGTAGCCTTCGGCCTTGAGCGCCTTGCAGGCCTGGGTGCCGGAGTAGTCGAACTCGCAAGCCTGGCCGATGACGATGGGGCCGGAGCCGATGATCAGGATGCGGTGAATGTCGTTGCGGCGCGGCATGCGGCGGTCAGATCTCCCGGGGGCGTCGAGCGAACTCCTCCATCAGGCCGACGAAGTGGTCGAACAGGTAAAGAGAATCGTGGGGGCCGGGGGCGGCTTCCGGGTGGTACTGCACGCAGAAGACCGGTTCGCGCCGGTGCCGGAATCCCTCCAGCGTCCCGTCGTTCAGATTGAAATGGGTGAGCTCAATATCCGCGTCGGGCAGCGAGTCCGGATCCACCGCGAAGCCATGATTGTGCGAAGTGATTTCGACCCGATTGGTCAGGCGGTTGATCACCGGATGGTTGGCGCCGCGGTGGCCGAACTTCAGCTTGTAAGTCTTGCCGCCGAAGGCCAGCCCCAAGAGCTGGTGACCGAGGCAGATGCCGAAGATGGGCTTGCGCCCGATGAGCCGGCGGATGTTGGCGATCTGGCGCTGGAGCGGTTCCGGGTCGCCGGGGCCGTTGGACAGGAAGATGCCGTGGGGTTGCATCGCCAGCACATCCTCGGCAGGGGTGAGCGAGGGAACCACGGTGACGCGGCAACCGGCGTGGACCAGCCGGCGGAGAATGTTGCGCTTGATTCCGAAGTCGTAGGCCACTACGCGGAAGCGCGGCGGCGCGGCGCGCCCGGGATTCTCGGAAGGAGAGCAGGCGAGCACGCCGCGTTCCCACGTGTAGGGAGCAGGGGTCGAAACGCCGGTGGCCAGATCCAGGCCTGCCATGGGCGGGATGCAGCGTGCTTTCTCCACCAGCACCTGCGGATCGGCCGGAAGGCCCGAAAGCACGCCGCGCATGACGCCTTGGGTTCGCAATCGCCTCACCAGCGCGCGCGTATCCACGCCGCTGATGATGGGAATGCCGTGGCGGCGAAGGAACTCCTGCGCCTGCTCTTCCGACCGCCAGTTGCTTGCTATCGGGGAAAACTCGCGGACCACCAGCCCTTCGATGTAAGGGCGCGCAGCCTCGCTGTCCTCGGCGTTGGCCCCGTAGTTGCCGATGTGGGGGTAGGTGAGAACTACGATCTGCCCCGCATAGGAGGGATCGGTGAAGATTTCCTGGTAGCCGGTGATGGCGGTGTTGAAAACAACTTCGCCCGAGCGTTCGACGGGCGCACCAAAACTGACGCCCTCGAAGACCGTTCCGTCCTCCAGGGCGAGGATCGCTTTGTGCAACCGAGGAATCCTCCCGCGGAGCCCGCTGTTTCTTTTTATTGAACCATCCCGGCAGGGAAGAATTCAAGCTGCGGGCTATAATGTTCGAACGTCATGACACGGCGCAGCTTTCTCGCCAGGTGCCTGGCGGCCGGTGGCGCGCGGTTGCGCGCGGCGCCAGGGCGGTTGAACTTCGTCTTCATCCTCGCTGACGATCTCGGATGGGCGGACACTACGCCTTACGGGGCGGATCTGCACGAGACTCCCAGCCTGGAGCGTCTGGCCAGGGAGGGAGTGCGGTTCACGCGCGCCTATGCCGCTTCCCCGGTGTGCTCGCCCACGCGCGCCTCCATCCAGACCGGAAAGCACCCGGCTCGGCTGGGCATCACCATATGGCGGGAAGCGGCCCTGTGCGGGCCGGAAAAGCGGGGCGTGATCACCCCGCAAGTGAAGGCCGACCTGCCACACCCGGAAGTGACCATCGCCGAAGTTCTGCGCGAGGCAGGCTATTTCACTATCCACATCGGCAAGTGGCATCTGGGTGGTCCCGAACATTACCCGGAAACGCAGGGCTACGACGTCAACATCGGCGGCAGCTTGTGGGGAGCGCCGCCGACCTATTTCTGGCCTTATCGCGGGCCGTTCGGGCAGGACGACGAGCTGCGTTACGTGCCCGGCCTCGATCTGGGCTCGCCCGGCGAGTACCTGACGGACCGGCTCACCGACGAGGCGCTCCGCATGCTGGACGCTGCGGCGGGCCGGCCGTTCTTCTTGAATCTCTGCTACCACACGGTCCACACCCCAATCGAGGGCAAGGCCGAGCTGGTGGATCGCTATCGCCGGCGTCTGGCGCCGGGTCTACATCACCGCAACGCTGCCTACGCCGCCATGGTGCGCAGCCTGGACGAAAATGTCGGCCGCGTGTTGCGCTACCTCGACGAGCGCGGCCTCACCGGCAACACGGTCGTGATCTTCACGTCGGACAACGGCGGTTACATCAACGCCTTTCGCGGCGAGCAGGTGACCGACAACTACCCGCTGCGCTCGGGCAAGGGCTCGCTGTACGAAGGCGGGATCCGCGTGCCCCTGATCGTACGTTCTCCAACTTGCACCGCGGGCCGCGTCTCGCAGGAGCCGGTCTGCTCGACGGATTTCTATCCCACCATGCTCGAGCTGGCGGGAGTGCCGGGGGATCCCAGGCACAACCAGAACGTGGACGGCCTCAGCTTCGCCCGCCTGCTCCAGCGTCCGGAAGAACGCCTGGCGCGCGACGAGCTCTATTTCCACTACCCGCACTACTACGCCACCACCACGCCGGTGAGCGCCATCCTGCGCCGCGAGGGCCAGCACGAGTGGAAGCTGCTCGAGTACTTCGAGGATGGCAGGGCAGAGCTGTACGATCTGGCGACCGATCCGGGCGAAACGCGCGATCTGGCGCGCGAGTTCCCGCGGGTGGTGGAAAAGCTGCGCGAGCGACTGCATGGGTGGTGGAAGCGTGTGGGTGCGCCGCTGCCCGTGCCCAATCCCGGCTACAAGAAGACACCGGGCTAACCCGGCGCGCGTGGGAAGAGCATCTGCTCGACGAAGATTTCCTGGAACTCCGGGTCGGCCGCCAGCGAGACGTGCTCGACGCGGCGGCGCACGTGCTGGAAAGATCCGCTTTCCCCATCCAGGAGGAACAGCGCCATCTTGGCGCCCAGCAGCGCCGTGTTGCCCGCGGGCGTGACGCGTTCCTCCGGGAATTCGAGCAGGCCGATGCGGCGCGCGCTGGCGCGGTTGATGTAGTTGCCGAAGGCGCCCGCGAGGTAGACCCGCGAGACCTCGTCCGGCCTGCGTCCCAGGCGACGAAGCACGATTCGCGCGCCGGCGGCGATGGCGGCCTTGGCCAGTTGCAGCTCGCGGATGTCTTTCTGCGTGAGGACGACGGGCGGGCAAAGCTCCCAGCGATCGCCGTCCGCCAGCAGCCGTCCCCTTTGGTCGAGCAGGCCGAGATCGAGCGCCACGGCCGCGGCGTCCACCAGGCCGCTGCCGCAGATGCCGCGGGCCTCGGTCTGACCGATGACGCGGCACTCCGGGCGGCCGTCTTTGAGAACCACTTCGGCGATGGCTCCGGTGGCGGCGCGCATGCCGCAACTGATGCGCCCCCCTTCGAAGGCCGGGCCGGCCGCCGCCGAAGCGCAGACCGCGCCGTGGTGCGAGCCGAAGACCACTTCGCCGTTGGTCCCGAGATCCATGAGGCCCACGATGTGCTCGCTCTCCAGCATGCGAGTGGCGAGCAGGCCGGCGAGCACGTCGCTACCCACGAAGCCGCCCAAACAAGGCAGGAAGACGACGGGCGGGTCGCCCGGCAGGTCCCAGCCGAGGTCCGCCGATCGGAACATTTCTAGCCCATCGCGTTGGGACTGGAAAGGCACTCGTGACAGCGGCGCGACATCAATGCCGCAGAACAGGTGGTGCATCACGGTGTTGCCCACCAGCGCCACCCTGCTCAGCGGCCGATCGGCTGCCCGCGACAGCTCCGCGGCCATGCGCCCGATTTCCCGGCGAATCAGGTCGCACAACCTTTGCAGGCCGCCGGGCCGCAGCGCGTACTCGATGCGGCTCATCACATCGGCCCCGAAAGCGGCCTGCGGGTTGAGAGTGGCGCGAACCCCAGCGACGCGCCCCGTGGCCAGATCCACCAGTTGCGCGACCAGCGTGGTGGTGCCGACGTCCACAGCCAAACCGAGTCCCTGGCGGGGCGTGAATTGAAACGGCGAGTCGTCGGCCAGGATCGCGGTTTCCCACTGCCCGATCTCGAGCGTGAGCGGCCCCTCGGCGCGCGCACGGCAGGCTAGGCGCCAGCCCGCGGCCAGCTCGGAAGGCGTGAAGACGCGGCGGTCTTCGTCGGTGACCCGGAGGGTTCCTTCCAGCACGCGCACCCGGCACCGCGTGCACAACCCGCGGCCGCCGCAAGGGAATTCCACTCCCCAAGGGAAGAGCGCGTCCTGGAGGGCGGCGCCACGCGGAAGCGTTAGGCTGTGGCCCAGCGGGTGGAGCCGGATGACGATCTGGTCGTTCACGGGCGGGCGGTAGAGCCGGGGCGCGTCATTCGCTGAAGAAGTTGCCCATGCGGCGGAATTTCTC
>JBMFPL010000027.1:0-16974 GCA_049969115.1 Bryobacteraceae bacterium
CCGGCCGCGAGGCGCTGCGCCGGCTGGGCAGCGCGCCCGCCGGCGACAGCCCCGCCCTCCAGCTCATGCGATTGCTCGAGTTCCGGCCGCTTTCGGCCCGCACCATCGCGCGCAAAATCCTCAAACCCGAGGCGGCGATACGCGAGCTGGAGCGCCGCGGATTCATCCAGGCGGAAGACATCGAGGCGTTGCGTGACCCGTTCCGCTCGCCTTCGGACCGGCTGCGCGTAGAGCTGGCGGGCCCGCGGCCGGAAGGCAAGTTCAAGAAGCGGGAGCGGGAGTTGCTCGCCTATCTCGAGCTCCATCCGGGAAGCCATAATCTGCGGGAGCTGGAAGAACGGGTCAGACACGCGGGCTCGGCGGCCCGCGCCCTGGCGCGGCGCGGGCTGGTGAGGATCTTCATGGAGAGGCCCGTGTCCATGCAGGCGCCGGAGCGGCCGCGGGTGGAGTTGAACGCGCACCAGCAGGCGGCGTACGAGGCGATCCGGGGGGCTCTGGAGGGAAAACAATTCAATGTGTTTTTGTTGGAGGGGGTCACGGGCTCGGGCAAGACCGAAGTCTACCTGCGCGCCATCGAGGCAGCCCTCGCCCTGGGCCGCGGCGCTTTGATGCTAGTGCCTGAAATCGCCCTCACCCCTGCCGTCGCCGCCCTGTTTTTCCAGCGCTTCGGCGACCAGGTCGCCATTTTGCACTCGGCCTTCAGCGACGCCGAGCGCGCGGATCAGTGGCGACGCATCCGCTCCGGCGCCGCCCCGGTGGCGGTGGGCACGCGCTCGGCCGTCTTCGCCCCTGTGCGCGATCTCGGCCTGATCGTGGTGGACGAGGAGCACGACCACAGCTACAAGCAGGAGGAAACGCCGCGCTATCACGGCCGGGACGTGGCCATCGTCAGGGCGCAGATGGCCGGGGCCTGCGTGGTGCTGGGTTCTGCCACCCCCAGCCTGGAGAGCCGCTACAACGCCGAGCGCGGCAAATACCAGTTGCTCCTGCTTCCCGAGCGCATCGAGCGGCGGCCGCTGCCGCGGGTGGAGATCGTGGACATGCGCGCCGAGTTCCTGGAGACGCGCAAGCAGGCCACCTTCTCGCGGCGACTACTGGAGGAAATCGGGGCGCGGCTGGAAAGCGGCGAGCAGACCATGCTGTTGCTGAACCGGCGCGGATTCGCCTGCTTCGTCGCCTGTCGCGCCTGCGGCCATCGCATGGAGTGCGTCAACTGCGCCGTCACTCTGACCTACCACCGCCGCGAGCACCGCCTGCTTTGCCATTATTGCAACTACGCCGAGCCGCCACCCACCGCCTGCCCCAAATGCTCGAGCGAGCATATCTATTACATCGGGGTGGGCTCGGAACGCATCGAGGAAGAGCTGCACCGGCACTTCCCGCGGGCGCGCGTGGAGCGCATGGACCGCGACACGGTCAGCGGCCGCCGGCAGTATGAAACCATCCTGGCGGCCTTCCGCGAAGGCAGCTTCGACATCCTGGTGGGCACGCAGATGATCGCCAAGGGCCACGACATCCCCAACGTCACGCTGGTGGGCGTGGTTTCGGCCGATGTCGGCCTGGGAGTGCCCGACTTCCGCGCCGCCGAGCGCACCTTTCAGTTGCTCACACAGGTGGCGGGCCGGGCGGGCCGGGGCGAGTTGCCCGGCACGGTGATCATCCAGACCATCAACCCGGATCACTACGCCATCCGCTTCGCCGCCTTGCAGGATTACGAGCTGTTCTACCGCAAGGAGCTCGAGTTCCGGCGCATGATGCGCTACCCGCCATTCTGCGCGCTGGCCAGCGTGCTGCTGCGCAGCGTGCGCCAGGAAGAGGCTTTCCACATGAGCGCGGAGCTGGGACGTTTCCTTACGCCGGCGCCGGAAGGCATCAAAGTGCTCGGGCCGGCGGAGGCGCCCGTGCCCAAGCTCAAGAGCGAGTATCGCTACCAGTTGCTGCTGAAGGCGGCCAGCCGCCACAGACTGGCTGAAACGCTGGCCAACATCCGGCAGTTCGCGCAACAGCAAGGCTGGCCGGCCACGGCGGTCGTCATTGACGTGGACCCGGTGAGCCTGCTTTGAGAGTCCAGGGGGGCTCACGAGGCGGGGTTTTGCTGTGATGGGTTCGCAAGTGACGTTCAGCTTCGAGGTTCTCGAGCTCAACCTGAGGGCGACCCTGGGCGTGTTCAGCCGGGCGCATCCCGCGGGCGAAGTGCGTTCCCTGCGCGGGCTGGAGCTGATCTGCGCGGGCGTGCGTTTCAGCACCTTCAACGCCGTGCTGCTCACCGATCCCGCCAGCGACGAGGACGAACTGCTGGAACGGTTGCAAGCGCCGCGCCAGTATTTCGTGGCGCACGGGCTTCCCTGGTCGGTGTGGCTGTGCGAAGAGTGGCTGGCGCCGCGCCTGAAACGCCGCGCCGACGCCATCTTCGAAGCAGCGGGCCTGCGCCTGCTCACGCGCATGCCCGGCATGGTCGCCCTCCGATTGAATCCTCCCGCGCGCCGGCTGCCCTCCCTGGCCTTCCGCAAAGTCGAGGACGAGGCGACGCGGCGCGCCTTCGAGCAGATCATGTCGGCGACCTTCGACGTTCCCCCAGCCATCGCGCGGCAGATTTACGGCGCGGAGGCCACCTGGCGGGACGGATTGACGGGCTGGGTGGGCTGCCTGAGGGACTTTCCGGTCACCAGTGCGGCCACGCGCGTCGCAGCGGGCGTGGTGGGTGTCTACGCCGTGGGCACGCTGCCCGGGTTCCGCGGCCAGGGGTGCGCCGAGGCCGTGATGCGGCACGCGTTGCAGGAGGCGCAGGCGGCCTCGGGCATCGAAACCAGCGTGCTCCAGTCCACTAGTGTCGGCCTGCGCCTGTACGAAAAACTGGGTTACCGCCCGGTCACCGGCTACAGGGTGTACGTCGCTTCGCGCTGAAGGGCCGGCGGTCAGAATTCCAGCAGCAGGCCCGCGGAAGGAATCACGGGAAACATCTTGTCCAGGGTGATGAAAGCCTGGCCCGTGCGCGCGTTGTAACCGTTGAAGCTGTCGAAGCGGTAATTGCCGTGATTGGTGAGGTTGACCACCTCGCCGTACAGGGTCAGCTTCCAGCGGTCGAACACCATGGCCTTGTTGATGCGGAAGTCGGCGCGGTGATAGGAGGGCAGGCGCACCCGATTGCGCTGCTCGGCCAGCCAGTAACGGTCGCCTTCGCGCCGGAAAAAGCCGGGAACAGGAAACCCGCTGCCATAGACCCAGCGCACGCTCAAATTCACCGTGGGACGCACCCGGTAACCCATGTAGACGTTGACGCCGTGCCTCTGGTCGAAGTCGGAGGGGAACTCCGCGCCGGTTGCCCCATCACGCATCCAGGTGCGGCTATACGAGTAAGCTATCCAGCCCGTGAGCCGGTTGGCGGTCCGCTGCTGGAAGAAAATGTCGAACCCGCGGGCGCGCCCACGCAAAGAGTTCGCCACGGGCGCATCCAGGCGCTGCGGCAGGATGCGGCCTGCTACGATTCGAGGATCGTACAGCGGGCGGAAGAGCAGATCGCGGTCCAGCCGCTGGTAGAATTCGGCGCGGATCCGTGAGCGCTCGCCCAGCCGCTGCTCCAAGGAGCCCGTCCAGTGGATGGCGCGCTCGGGCAGCAGGCGCGTGCTTCCCAGGAAAGAATAGAGCCAGTGCAGATCGGGGAACTGAAGGCAGTGCCCCCATCCCAGATGGATCCGGGTCCTGGCATGGGGCATCAAGGCCAGCGAGGCGACCGGGGAGAAGGCGCTGACCCCGGTGACACTGTGCCGGTCCCAGCGTCCGCCCAGAGCAGCCTGCACTCGCCCCTGCCACGGGCGCAGCGACTGCTGGAGGTAGCCGCCGCCGCGCAACGCACTCCCGCGGTACTCGTCCAGCCGCCGTATCACGAACGGGTTGAACTGGTAGCGGTAAACGTAGCCATCGGCGCGCATGCGCCGCACGGAGGCGCCCAGTTCCAGCGACGCGTCGTCACGCCACAACCAGGTCGCGTTGCCCACACCCGCCCACTCGCCGTAGTAACCGCCCGCCAGCGCGAGCTCGTCGCGGCTCCGGTTCTCGAAGCGCTCGCGCATCCAAGCCGCCCGGGCCGAAGCCAGCCAGCGAGCGGCGCCCGTGTAGCGCCATCCCACGGCGGCCAGCGTGATGTGGTTATCGGCCAGCATTACGGAATTCACGCCCAGCCGGGACCGCGAGCGGGTGCGGTCCAAGTCCGAAAGACCTTCGATGAGGCTCAGGCTCACGTGATGCCGGGCAGTGAGATCGTAGGTGAGCTTCCCTTGCGCGTCGCTGAAGCCGAAGGCCAGCGTGGGCTCGGTCGTGGCGGTCCGCCGGATGATGTACTGGAAATAGCTCTTGCGGGCGCTGGCCAGCCAGGCGCCCCGGCGAGCGCGGCCAATGGGCCCTTCGGCCATCAATCCCGCGTTGGAGGCGCTGGCAGTGATGCGGAAAGACGATCGCGTGCGACTGCCCTCCCGGGTGCTCACCTCCACGACGCCCGCGGTCCGGTCGCCGAAACGTGCCGGCGGCGCCGCCGGGTGCAGGGCGAGAACGTCCACCATGTCCCCGTTGAAAAGCGTCATGGAGCCGGTGACCGACTCACCTTGCAACGTATGAAAGGGCACGTGCATCAGCACGTCGTCCAGGTAAAGCCCGATGCGCTCCCAGGAAGCGCCGCGCAGAGAAAAACGGCTGTCGAAGTCGTCATTGGAGCTGACCCCGGGCAACGCCTGGGCGGCCCGCAGCGGATCGTCGGCCAGCACGCTGCCCAGGTTCTTGACCTCGTTACCCTCGAGAGTGAGCAACGAGGGACTGTCCCCGCGCAGCGGCTCGAAGACGTCGGCGCGGACCTCGACCGAATCCGAGTGGCGGAAGGTATCGGGGCTGAGGACGATTTCGAATTCGACGAGTTGCCCGGGCTCGAGCGCGAACTCCCGGCGAACCATGCGGTAGCCGACGGTAGCCGCTTGCAATGTGTACCGGCCCGCAGGAACGCCGGGCAGTGAAAAACGGCCGCCGGAATCGGTTTCGCTCTGGTAGGCGGTCCCGGCCAGCGCCACCCGGACGCGCGCCAGCGGCTCGCCGGTCTGCGCATCCAGAACCCTGCCCTCGATCGCGCCCGTGGACTGCGCGCGAAGCAGAGACGCCGCGATGAGCCAAACTAACCCTGCCCGCAAACGGGATTATAACTGCCGCGCGAAGCCGGGCGGGGCCGGTCCGGTCGCCGGCCCCGCCCGCAGGACGCTCAGAAGTGGATGCGGCCCGTGTACTGCACTTCGCGCCCGTAGTTACCGCCGGCCATCGTCGTGCTCTTGCCGAAGTTGGCGCTGGTGACGCTGGTGTTCGGCTGGCCCGGCATGAAGGCATTCGGGAAGTTGAAGAACTCCATGCGCAGTTCGAAGCGCACGCGTTCGGTGATCCGGAAGTACTTGACGGCCGTGGCGTCCCAGTTCCAGAAACCCGGGCCGCGCAGGCCGTCGAAGTACCAGGGGTTGGTGCGCGGCGTGTACGGTTCGGCCTGCCGGCACTTGGAAGTATCGAACCACCGCGAGAGGGTGGGCTTGTCCAGTTTCGGGTTGCCGTCGCAAATCATCTGCCCGAAGGTCAGCAGCGGGCCGTTGTTCCACAGGAAGATGTGGCTGGTGGCCCAGCCGCCGATCAGCGCGTCCACCAGCCGGCTGGCGTTGCTGGCGAAGCGACGGCCCCTGCCAAAGGGCAACTCCCAGGTCCCTGCCAGGCGGATATAGTGCCGTGGCTCCCGGGTGTCAATCATGGTGAACTTCTTGTTGTACGTGTCAATGTCGTTGAAGAACTCGCCGCGCGCCTCGCGGGCGTAGTTATAGCCGAAAGTGAACGAGATGCCCTGCGCCATCGGCCGCTCGGCCTTGAACTGGAGCGAGTGATAGTGGCTGTCCTTGCCGCGCAGGAACCGCTCGGTGATGCTGCCGTAATGAGGATAGGTCCTCAGCAGGCTGCCCACGCTGACCGTGGGCTGGTTGCGCAGCACGCCGGGCATTTTCTCGGGCGGGAGCAGCCGGTAGAACGGATTGGGGACAGCTTTCGTGGTGGCGCCTTTGTAGGTATAGCTGTAGTTGGGATCCACCATGTTGAGGTTGTAAGTGTAATCGCCGCCCCACATACTCGCATCCTGCACGTTGCGACCCAGGTTCACGAAATAGGTCGTTTCGGTCAGCACCCGCATGGGGAGCTGGCGGGACAGCGTGATGTTATAGCGGTCGTTGATGGGATGGATCATGTTCTGCGGGAAGAAGGTCACGCTGTCGCCCAGGTTGGTGTAGCGGCCAAGCGACTTGCCCACGGGCAACAACAACGGGTTGCTTGCCGAGGGGAACGGGTCGCTGATCAGCGTGCGCGGCACCCCCTCGATCGGGCCCAGCGCCGTGGTCGTCCGCGAGAAGCCGTCCTTGGGCCAGTAGTTGGTCTCCGGGTAAATAGTGACCCAGGGAACGGCGTAGCGGGCGAAGCCCACGCGCAGGGCCGTCATGTCGTTGATCCGGAAGGCGGCGCCTACGCGGGGCAGGAAAACGTTCTTCTGCGAATCGAACACGCCGGGATGCTTGTCGTCGGTGAAGATCCAGGCGCCGGTCCACTTGTACGGGATCCGGGCGATGGCAAGCACCTCGTCCGGCATCTTGGGGGGGGTGTTGGCCAGCTCCGGAATGGGGTCGTTCAGGTCGAGGTAGCGCGAGTACATCCGGCGGTACTCGGACGGGGCCGTTTCCAACTCATAACGAATGCCCAGGTTGAGCGTGACGCGGCGCGTGAGCTTGATGTCGTCCTGGAAGAAGAAAGCCCACATCTGCTGGTGAGAGTCCACCATGGGCATGATGCGGGCGTTGCCGCTGTTGACCACGCCCAGCAGGGCGGAGGCGAACATGTTACCGCTTTCCTTGGCGTTGAACTTCAGGAAGTTGTCGCCGGTGTCAATGGCGTGGAAGGTGAAGCCGCCCGGCCCCGGCGAGCCGTTCTGGTCGTACTGGTAGCGGAGCATCCATCCCGCTTTCATGTGGTGGATGCCGCGGTCATGGGTGACGCTCACGTTGCCGTTGTGGGAGCGCCCGCGCACCAGCCACCAGCTCGCGATACCCGCGTTCACACCGCCGTTGCCCGAAAAGTTGAAGTTCGGATAGTAAACGCCCGGCAGGGGGGCCAGGATGGGCTTATACCAGCCGTTGGGCCAGAGATTGGCCCAGACCGACTCCGGCACTTTGGCCCACTGCGAGTCGTAGTCGTCCTCCACGTAGACCGCGCCGTAGCGCATGTTGATGACCGTGCTGGGGCTGACCATGTAGAGGCCGTCCGCCACCGCGTTCAGAGCGTCCATCAAGCCGCCATTGTCCGACCGTACGGCGATGGTGCCGCCGTGGTTCGGATTGTCCAGGCGGGTTTCGTACTTGGAGAAGCGCGTGTACATGCGCCACTTGTCGCTGATGTTGAAGTCCACGCGGTTGGAAATGTTCCAGTACTTGAGCCACCAAGAGTAAGTCACTTTATAATTGTCAATTCCCGACGGGTCGTTGCCCGGGTTATTAGGCTTCCACAGATCGTTGATGATCTTCTGGCCCGTCGGGTCAATCCGGTTCTTGGGCAGAATGTTGCCCGGAAAGGGCTGGCGGTAGACCGTAGCCGTGGCCGGATCGAACTTGGTGGTGAACGGGTCGTAGATCACGCGCAAGGCCCCGCTGGGCGTCAGCGAGCGCGAAAAGTCGCCCGTGCGTTCCAGATCGGTCGGCAACGTATAAGTGCGGGTCTGCGGCTGCGTGCTCCGCCACTGCTCGTAAGTCTGGTAGAAGAAAAGCCGGTTCTTGCGGATCGGGCCGCCCACGGTCGCGCCCCAGATGTGGTTGCGCACCACGCTGAAGCCGCGCGTGATGCGGTTGGTGACCGCATTCAGTTTGGGGTTGCGCCCGAAGTAATACGCCGTGCCGTGATACTCGTTGGTTCCCGACTTCATGGAAACGTTCAGCACACCCCCGGCGCTGAAGCCGTACTCGGCGTCCACCGCGTTCTGGTGCACTACCACCTCCTGCACGCCGTCCATGGATGGCATGTAGGAGCCGCGCGCGGAAACGCCCAGCGCCGCCCCATCCAGCAGCATGTCATTCTTGCCACCCGTGCGTCCGCCGATGTCCAGGCCGTTGGAAGACCACATGTAGAACGGGTTGCGGTGGGAAATGTCCCAGTAACGGTTGATCACCGCCGGGTTGAGCAGCGCCAGAGTGAAGGGGTTGCGGGCCAGGATGGGAATGTCCCGGAGCATGTTCCCTTGCACGGTGGTGCTCATCGTCCCGGTGTTGAATTGCACGCCGGTGAGCACTTCGGTCACGGTAATCTGTTCGGTCACCGCACCCACGGTCAACTGGACGTTGACCGTGACATCGCCGCGGGTGAGCACGGTGATGTTTTCCTGCACGAAGCGGTTGAACCCGGTTGCCTCCACGGTCAGCGTGTAAGAGCCAGGTTGAACGAAGTCGAACAGGTACCTGCCGGTAGCGTCGGTCTCGCGGGTGGTCTCGATCCCTGTGTTCACATTGCGTAACGTCACCTTGGCGCCCACCACGGCAGCCTGGGTAGGATCGGTGACCAACCCCTGAACGCGGCCGCGGTACTCCTGCGCCAGCATCGCCGGCGCCAGGAAGACGCCAATCCACGCCAGAATACGCGAACTCATTGCTCATGCCCTCCTTCGTTGGAGATCGATCATAAGGAAAGAACACCCCGCCCAGGACTTCCCCTTCCCTCCGAGCACGCACAAATGGCTGGCAGCCCCAACCCCGGCCGTCATCAGCATGCCGGTATTTTACGCGCGCCCAGGGACGTAGTCAAGCCCCATGCAAGACGAAATTTTCCGGTCTGAAGTTGCGCATCAGGAGCCAAAAGTCCATCGCACGTCAGGCCGGCTCCTTGGCCCGGGGAAACCCCTTTTGGTCACCTTGGTTGCGAGGATGGAGCAAGCCGCTCGCTCGGGCGCCATGACGCCCTTGCCCGGCGGCGAGGCCGCTCCGGGTTCGCTCCCCTGCCACGGCGCAAAGCGGTTACAAGTTCCGGGGAATAGCTGAACGCTAAGCGCGGCCACCGCGCCGCCGGGCTAGCGGAGCCGCAGCGGGGCAAGGCTTGCCGCCTGCGGGGCAAGCGCTCGCAGCGCTAAGACAAGCTAGGCCGAAGCCTCGCGACCTCCTGTGGCACGGGCCTTCAGAAACGGTAGTAAGCGCCGAATTGGATCACGCGCCGCCCGAAGAAGGTGCTGGTGATGCGGCCGAAATTGGTGGAGTCTATATTCTGATCGCCCACATACCAGGTGGGGTGATTGAAGATGTTGGTGGATTCCATGCGCATCTCGAGCGACTGGGTTTCGGTGATCCGCGTTCTCTTCTGGACGCCGAAGTCCAGGTTCGAAGCCCATGGACCGCTGAACATGCGGCGCTGCAAGGTTCCCACCGTTCCCGGCAGCGGGTGGAAGAAGACCTGACCCTGGAAGGGAGGGCTTCCGTCGGTGGCGACGGCGCGGCCGTCGGAGCCGATCACCGAGGCGGCGACGAAGTACGGCCCGATGCCGGTCATGCGCAGTTGCAACAACTTGTCCAGTTCGGGCTTGGTAGCCAGGGCGACCGCGGTGTTGGTACCTGCGGAGCGGGCGGCGCGGTTCAGTGTGCTCCGCTCGGAGAGGATGGACAAGGGCGTGCCGGACTGGGAGGTCAGGAAGCCGGAGATGCTCCATCCGCTCACGACGCGGCTCAGCCAGCCGCGCGGGTTGATGCGGAAGCCGTCGCCTAAGGGCAGGTCATAGACCCAGTTGGCCTTGATCTGGTGGGTGAGGTCGTAAGGCGCCCGCGCCCGCTCGAGTTTTGGGTTGTTGATGTCGAGGAAGGCCTCGAAACGGGTTTGCTCGTCGCCTGCGGCGTCGCTGAGCACCTTGGAGTAGCCGTAGTTGAACTGGACGTACAGGCCGCGGGAAACACGCCGGCGCACGTCGAGCTGGAGCGCGTTGTAAGTGGAGTTACTATAATTGGTCAACATGTTGCAACCCAGCCCGTAGGGATTGCGGTAGAAGTTCACCTGGCCGTTGAGCCGGTTGACCTGGTAAACGTTGGCTAGCTCGCCGGCCTGGCCCTGTCGGATGTAGGTCTGCACGGTCGCGTTGGTCAACAAGCCGCCGCCGGCCAGCAGCGGGAACACGGTCAGGGGCTGACTGCCGGCAAGGTTGGGATCGTAGCGGGGATCGAAGGTGCCCCGAGCGGCCAGGGCCAGAAATCCGTTGTTGCGGGCGCGGATGAAGTCGTCCAGGAACCCGTTCTCGCGGATGATCACCTGGTTGTAGTCGAAGGCGCGCAAGGCCTTGGTGGCGTGGTTGCCCACGTAGCGCACCTCGATGACGGCGCCTTTGAATTCCTGCTGGATCCCGAAACTCCACTGCTGCACATAGGGCGTGCGCAGGTTGGGATCGGGCATGCCGAAGGCGCTCTGGGTGTTCTCAGCGTAATTGTCAGCAAAGGTGCGCGGTACCTTGTAGACGGGCACTTGCACCGGGGGTAGGCCTGAGCTCACGCGGCCGCTGAGACCCGAGCCGGTCGCGGTGGCGGAAAGGCCGGCATTGGTGCCTACGTTGTTATCCACCGAACGGATGGTCTCGTCGTTGACAAAGCCGACGGCGTAACCGGCGCGCAGCGCGGTGCGGCCGTTGCCGAACAAATCCCAAGCCAACCCGACGTTGGGAGCGAAGTTGTTCAGGTCGCGATTGTACCAGGGCCGGCCTACCGCCTTGCCTGCGAAATCCAGGGTCGAATTGGAAAGCAGCGTCACGATGGGATTATTGTCGCGCAGCACCGGGAGCAACGCTAGCGCGTCGCGCTCATCGACTCGCGTGTAAGTATCGTAGCGGACTCCCAGGGTAAGATTGAGCCGGCGATGAATCTTCCAGCTATCCTGCAAGTAAAACGCGTAGTTATCCAGACTGAAGTGCCTGAGGCGCGTGGCGCCACTGACGAAGCCGGAAGTGCGGTCCTTCACGTTGAAGGTCTGCGTATAACTGGTCACGTAGCCGGCCAGAGAAGCGAGCAAGAGGTTGGCGTTGGCCAGATCGGTAGAGCTGATGCCGGGCATCTGGGCCGCCGTCAGCCCCGGGTTTCCCGTGCCGATGCCGATGTTGTAAGTGGGTGTGATGTTGGCATCGTTGAACGGGGCGGTCCGGATCTGCTGGGCCTGGAAGCCGAACTGGAAGTTGTGCCTGCCCCTGACGTAGCTGGAGTTGGACTGCTGGGTGTAAGTATTGGTGTCGCGGCCCTGGGCGCGGAAGGTATTCAGCGGGTTGCTGTAGATCATGCCCGCCAGGATGTAGTTGCCGAACTTTTCGCTGGTCACGAAGGTCCCGGGCGCCAGGTTCAAGCCGAAGCGAGCCTCGTTGGTGAAGCTGGGCGCCGGGTTCCAGCGCCAGGCCACGGAAACCAGATTCTTGGAATCGTCGTTCTTGACCTTGGGGACAGTGGAATAATCGTTGGCCAGATCAGGACGGTCCACGATATCCCGGTTCCAGGCCCAGGTGGCGGCGATGGCGTGTTTGGTCGAGGGGATGAAATCCAGCTTCAGCGTGTAATTGTCGCGCGTCCGGTTGTTGCGCAGAAGGAACGAGTAACCCGCCGTGTTGCGCAGGAGCGACTCGCTGCTGTCGCCCACACGATAGTTGTTGATTTTTTCGGGTCCCGGAACCTGATCGAGCAGGCTGCGCATGGCCGGATCCATGGAAACGCCGGCCAGTTGCAGGACGTTGGCCTTGCGGACTGTTCCGGTGGCGTCGCGGTAAGTGAAAATGCCCTGGCGCGCGTCCCCTGTGAGGATGGTCCGATTGGCGGAGCTTTGCTGGCGAAGACGAAACGCTTCGTAATTGGTGTAGAAGAGAAGCTTGTCCTTGACGATGGGGCCGCCCAGCGATGCGCCGGCCTGGTTCTGGTTGAGGAAGGGACGCGGAATGCCGTCGCGGTTGTTAAACCAGGTGTTGGCCGCCAGCTTGTTGTTGCGGTTATACCAGTAAAGCGAGCCACGGAAATTGTTGCTCCCCGAAGGAACCACAAAGCTGACCTGCGCGGTGCCGCCCGGGAACATGGCGCCTGCGTTGGAGGTGACGATCGTCACTTCGGCCACTTGATCCAGCAGCAGCAGGTTGGGCAAGAAGTCCAGAGCGTTGGACCGGATGAAATTGTCCTGGGCGTTGACGCCCTCGAAAGTCACATTGGCGAAGGAAGTGCGCTGGCCATTGATGACGGTGTTGCCGCGACCCAGCGTGACGCCCACCTGGGTCTGGATCAAGGCCAGCGGGCTGCGGTTGAGCAGCGGCAGGCGCCGCACCTGCTCGTTGGTCACGGTAGTCGAGATCTCGGCGTTGGCGAGCTGCACCCCGGTGGCGACTGCGGTGACCTCGACGACCTCGGTGACCGAGCCGATCTCCAGCGTCACGGTGGGCAGGCTGGTTTCGCGACCGGGGTTGATTTCGACCGCGCGCAGCGTCTGTTTGCGGAAGCCGGGCGCTTCGATGGAGATGTCATAGGTTCCCGGGCGTATGCCGATCAGGCTGAAACGCCCTTCGGCCGTGGTCGCGGCGGACAGCACAGGCGACTGCCCGCCTGGCAGGTAGAGTTCGATTCTGGCGCCGGGAATCGCGCTGCCGGTAGGATCCACAACCGAGCCGCTCAGGCGGCCGGTGTCCTGAGCCCCGAGCGTCAGGGCGGCCAGCAGGGAAACCACAAGGCCAGGCCAACGGATGCATCGCGCTTGGTGGTTAGGCATGACAGGTTTGCTCCTCCACATCGCTGGCAGACCGAGACCCCTTCCGGGCGGCTGCTCACGCGATTAACTACCACAGCTTGAGGACGGGTGTCAAAGGCCGTTCGACCGGCGCGAGGTGACTGCGGGGCACAGGGAAACGGCTGAAAAGGTCCGTCCCCAAAACGCGGTTCGAGGCGCTGGCGTCGGCCTTGACACCGGCGGGGCGCGGGCGTACAAATGAGGCGAGGGGGGTTTGTCCCATGCTGGAGCTGAGCAAGCGGAACAAACCCGACCTGGACGACAGGAGGGTGATCTTCCTGGAGTTCGTCGCGGCGACCACCATCTTCGCTATCATCGCCCTCGTGCTCTACATGGTCTTCACCTACCGTCCCGCCTGAGGGACGCCTGGCTGCGTGCCCCGTGGCTCCGGCGGAACTCCCAAGGGGGTATAGGGTGCGGATCTGCCCACAAACCGCGCCGCGCCGCGCGCGCTTCGCTCTCGAGCGCCGCCAGTTCCCTAGCCTCCGGGGCGTATTCGCGGTACCACCAAGCTAGCCCCGCGCGGACCAGCTCTTGGTTGAGCACGCGCCCGTCGGGCAGGATCACGTCGGCCAGCAGCCTCCCGTAGCGGTCCGTGCCATGAGTGCGCAAGATGACGTTCTGGCTGAACGCCAAATCTCCGGTGAATCGCCGGGCCACAGTGCCGAAGGCCTGCCCCCGCTCGGGGCAGTCTATGCCGTAAAGCCTCACCCGCACCGGACGCCCATCCTTGAGCACCTCGATGGTGTCCCCGTCGAGGATGCGGACCACCCTGGCCGCGGGCGTCGCTGGCTGGGGCAGCCGCCGGCAGCCCGCCAGTGCGAGCGCCAGCCACGCGGCCAGCGCAACCGGCAAGAACCTGAGCGCGCGTGCGTTCATGTCACCTCCTCGCGCCGCAACCCGTCGGGCGGCTGGAAGCGGGCGCGCACAAACTCCAAGGCTTCCTCTGGGGTCAGGATGCGCGATTCCAGTTGCGCGTCCTCGACCTCGCGCAGGATCACCGAAAACGCCGGGCCCGGCCGGTAACCCGCGCGGATCAAGTCGTGCCCCGTGAGCAAACGCCGGGGCTTGAGTTGTTCGGGTGGCGTTTCGGCCAGCTTCTCCCGGACGAATTCGTAATTGTCCAGGTTGCCATGGCTGGCCAGGCAATCCAGCCGGTGCAGTTCCATGTGCTCGTCGAAATGTTCCATGGCCAGGAACCGCTTGAGCTTGCTCTCGCGCATCTGGCGCACATGCCGCCAGCGCAAATGGTAGCGGACCAAGGCTTCCACCCGGCGGATCTCCTCGTTGGAAAAGCGCAATCGCGTCATGATTTCGACGGCCAGGCGGGCGCCCACCTGGTCGTGCTCGTCGAAGCGGATCCGATCGGCCACCCGGTAAGTCAGCGGTTTGCCCACGTCGTGCAGCAAGACCCCCATGGCGAGCGTGGGCGTGGGCTTCTCGATGAGCTCGAGCATCCGCAGCACGTGGGTCCAAACGTCGCCTTCCGGATGGAACTCGGGCGGTTGCGGTACGCCTTTCATGGCCGCCACCTCGGGCAGGATTTCCGCCAGCAGCCCGCTCGCGTCCATCAACTCCATGCCGCGCCGCGCGCCGCCCTCGGTGAGAAGACGGACCAGTTCGACCCGGATGCGATCCGCCGACACCTTCTTGATCAGGTGGCGGTTGCGCCGGATGGACTCGAAGGTCGCCGGCTCGATGCTAAACCCCAGCGTCGCGGCCAGCCGGATGGCTCGCAGCATGCGCAGGTGATCCTCGCCGAACCGCCGGTCAGGCTCGCCGATGGTGCGGATCAGCCGCGCTTCCAGGTCCTGTCTGCCGCCCACGAAATCCAGCACTTCGCCGGTCTCGGGATCCATGAGCAGGCCGTTGACCGTGAAATCGCGGCGGAGGACGTCCAACTTGGGGTCGTTGACGAAAGTGACGCTGACCGGTCTGCGCCCGTCCAAGTATCGGTGATCGCTGCGCAGCGTGGCCACCTGCACTTCCACGTCGCCCTGGCGCACCAGCACCACACCGAAATCGGGCCCGATCACGAAGGAATTCTCGAACAGCGCGGCCACGCGGTCCGGCAAGGCGTCGGTGGCCACGTCATAGTCCTCGGGTTGCCGCCCCAGCAGGCGATCGCGCACACACCCCCCGACCAGCCAGGTCTGGTGGCCCGCAGCGCGCAATCGCCGTACGATTTGGCGGGCAAGTTCCGCTGCCCCAGCAGCCATAATTCTATAATCGTATGATCGTGTAGGTAACCCACCGGGAGGTTCGAGCCATAGGCACTAATCCTTCGGGGACCCCGGCCGCGCCAGCCACCAAGGTGGTGGTAGCCACCACCGTGGCATTGACCTTCATTTCTTTCTGGCGCGCTGCCGCCATTATATTGAGTGACCTGGCCTCTTCGGCCTTTTACGCCGGCGGCATCGCCGAGCAAGCTGTCGGGCCTTCGGCGCCCTGGTTCGTGCTGGCCGTGATGCTGTTCGCCTTTGCCATCCGCTCGATCTACATGGAGAGCTGTTCCATGTTCGTGCGGGGAGGCGTTTATGTGGTGGTGCGGGACACCATGGGCCATGTCATCGCCAAGTTTTCGGTCTCCGCACTGGTCTTCGATTACATTTTGACAGGTCCGATTTCTTCGGTCAGCGCGGGCCAGTACCTGGCGGGATTGATCAACGAGACCTGCGAGTTGTTGGGCCAGGGCTTCCGGCTGAATCCGAACGCTTTTGCAGCAGGCTTCGGCGTCCTGGTGACCCTGTATTTCTGGTGGGCAAACATCAAAGGCATCCCGGAATCGAGCGGCAAGGCCCTGCGTATCATGCAGGTCACCACCGTGATGGTGGTCATAATCTTGGTCTGGGCGCCGGTGACGTTGCTGCTGAGGGGTGGGGCGCATTTGCCTCCCCCTCCTGTCCCTTCCAACCTACGCTTCAGCGATGAGGCCCTGGGTTGGCTGAAAGGCACCCAATGGCCTGCCATCGGTGCGATCGCGCTAGTGATCGCTTTCGGGCACTCCATTCTTTCCTTGAGCGGGTTTGAAACGCTGGCGCAGGTTTACCGGGAAATCGGCTACCCCAAGCTCAGGAACCTGAAGCGCACCGCAAACCTTGTGTGCGGCTATGCTCTGGTTTCCACCGGTGTAGTCACGTTGCTGGCCGCGATGATCATCCCGGACGATGTGCGGCCCCGCTACTACAACAACCTCATCGGCGGCCTGGCCATGAACCTGGCCGGGCCCGAGATCCTGCGGTTGATCTTCCACGCCTTCGTCGTGCTGGTGGGCGCCTTGATCCTCTCGGGGGGGGTGAACACTTCCATGATCGGCGCCAACGGCATGCTCAACCGCGTGGCCGAGGACGGGGTGCTGGTGGACTGGTTCCGGCGACCGCACCCGCGCTTCGGAACCACCTACCGCATCATCAACCTCATCACCTTGCTCCAACTGAGCACCATCCTGGCCAGCCGCGGCGACGTATACCTGCTGGGCGAAGCATACGCATTCGGCGTGGTCTGGAGCTTCTGCATGAAGGCGCTGGGCGTGCTCGTGCTGCGCTTCCAGCGCCACGGTCAGGAGTACAAAACTCCGCTCAACCTGCGCATCGGCAAGCGCGAGATCCCTCTCGGGCTGATGCTGGTGACGCTGTTCCTGTTCCTGGTGGCCATCGCCAACCTCTTCACCAAGCAGTTCGCCACCATCTACGGCGTGAGCTTCAGCTTCCTGCTTTTCCTGATATTCAGCGTTTCCGAGCGCATCAATCTGGCGCGCCGCGCCGGGGAGCAGTCGGCGCTGGAAGAATTCAACCTCGAACTGCAACCCAGCATCTCCACCGAAACCGTGCGCGCGCGGCCGGGCTGCGTGCTGGTAGCAGTGCGGGACTACCGCCACATGTACCACTTGCAGAAGGTGCTGGAGAAGACCAATGTGCGCCGGCACGACATCGTGGTCATGACGGTGCGCACCATCCCGCCCGGCAGCGGCGAATACGAGCTTTCCGAAGAGCAGCTTTTCACCGATTACGAAAAGGAGCTGTTCACGCGCGTGGTGGCGCTGGCGGAAAAGGAGGGCAAGCCGGTCAAGCTGCTCACCGTTCCGGCCGTGGATCCCTTCGACGCCATGGTGCAAACCGCGGCCCGCCTGAAGGCTTCCCGGCTGGTGACCGGCGTCTCCGCGCG
>JBMFPL010000028.1:0-16907 GCA_049969115.1 Bryobacteraceae bacterium
TCTGATGCAGGCCGCGGCCGTCATCGCTTCCTGCGTCTACCATGCGGCCACGCGGCCGGACTTGCTGCCCCGCAAGCCCCTGCCGCCACCGTCGCCGCGACGGCCCGAACAGGCCAGGCCCGCGCCTTCTAACTGAGGCGTCGCCCGTGCTGCGGGGAGGGCAGCGCGCGGTGTTGTCTAGCGCCCTAGCTCGATCGGCTCAGTGTGCGGGTAGTTCCCAGCCGATGGCGCTCGCCCGCGGCGCAGGGCAAAGGTGACGATCGGTGAATGGGCCTGGCGGTCTCGGTTGCGCACATACTCGTCGGCCCGCCCGCTGGAGGGGCCGGCCATCGGAGGACCTCCCAAACAGGCGCGCCCACGCCAGGTCCGGGGTGGCATTGCGCTACCGGTGACCAGCCCGGCACCTCGCGAGTAAGTTCAGAGTAAGTTCCTGGACAGTCTCCCCTCGCGGCCGCAAGCGCAGCCAGTAAATGGCCAGATCGTCGTAAACCGAGCGACGGCGTTCGTCCCGCTGGCAAGCAACGCGCAAATTGGGCGATCCTTCCCGCTCGATGGCGCCGCGCGCAGCGCCTGGGCAAAGCGTGCCTCGCTCCTCAACTCCACCATCTGCCGCCAGGCTGCGGGATGAAGCTTCGCGCCTCGGGCCGCAGCCGGACCACAGGTGTGGCCGGCGAGCACTCGGCCTCGGGGCGCGGGCCGGACGCCTGGACCCGGCCGATGGATAAGGCCGGCCTCGCCGGCCAACCCGCCGACCGTCCGCCGGCCAGCCCACTACTTCTGCTGCGCCGCCCAGAGCGCCTGGTCCAGGTCCCAGAGGATATCGTCGATGTCTTCCAGCCCGATCGAAACCCGGATCATGTCGGGCGTGACTCCCGCCGCTTCCTGCTCGACTGGGCTCAGTTGCTGGTGGGTGGTTGAAGCAGGGTGGATCACCAGGCTGCGCGCGTCGCCGACGTTGGCCAGGTGCGAGAACAGCTTCACGCTGTCGATGAATTTCTTCCCCGCTTCGTAGCCGCCCTTGATCCCGAAGCTGAACACCGCACCCGCCCCTTTGGGCAGATACTTCTGCGCCAGCTCGTAGTAAGGACTGGAGGGAAGGGAAGGATACTTGACCCAACTTACGAACTTGTGCTGCTCCAGAAACCGGGCAGCGGCCAGGGCGTTGGCCACATGCCGCTCCATGCGTAGGCCCAGGGTCTCGATTCCTTGTAGGAACAGAAAGGCGTTGAAGGGGCTCATGCACGGTCCCATGTCGCGCAGTCCTTCCACGCGGGCCTTGACGATGTAGGCCAGGTTGCCGAAGGCCTCGGTGAACACCAGTCCGTGATAGGCGCGCGAAGGCTGGTTGAGTTGCGGGAAGTCGCCTTCCTTCCACGGGAATTTGCCGCTGTCCACGATGATCCCCCCGATCGAGGTGCCGTGGCCGCCCATGAACTTGGTCAGCGAGTGCAGCACGATATCGGCCCCGAAGTCAATCGGCCGGCAAAGATAGGGCGTGGCGAACGTGTTGTCCACCACCAGGGGAACCTTGTGTTCGTGGGCGATAGCCGCCACCCGCTCGATGTCGAGCACGTTGCCGCGTGGGTTGGAGATGGTCTCCCCGTACAAGCATTTGGTGCGCGGGGTGATGGCGCGCCGGAAATTTTCCGGATCGTCGGGATCCACGAACACCACTTCCAGGCCCAGCTTGCGGAAACTGACGTCGAACTGGGTGTAGGTGCCGCCATATAGCGTGCTGGCGGCCACCATCTGGTCACCCGCCTGCATCAGGCTGCTGATGGCCAGAAACTGGGCGGCCTGGCCGCTGGAGGTGGCCAGGGCGGCGGCGCCGTTTTCCAGCGAGGCCACCCGCTCCTCCAGCACCGCCGTGGTGGGATTCATGATGCGGGTATAAATGTTGCCGAATTTCTGGAGCGCGAACAGCGCCGCAGCGTGATCGGTGCTCTCGAAAACATAGGAAGTGGTCTGATAAATGGGCACCGCGCGCGCCAGCGTGGTCGGCTCCGGTTTGTAACCGGCGTGCAGTGCGCGGGTGT
This sequence comes from Bryobacteraceae bacterium, assembly GCA_049969115.1. GTDB lineage: Bacteria > Acidobacteriota > Terriglobia > Bryobacterales > Bryobacteraceae > DTHT01. Next base: position 2,037 of record JBMFPL010000028.1, read on the forward strand.
TGAAACCAAAGACGCGTTCCTCGGATGTCATCTGTTCCCTCCCAGCTTTTTTTCTCAGCGATGAGTCCGGGCGGCCGAGCGTTTGTACCACTCCAGCGTGCGCCGCAAGCCTTCTTCCAGGCTGAAGCGCGGCTGGTGGTCCAGATCGCGCCGGGCCGCGGTGGTGTCGGCCTGCGAGTGCCGCACGTCACCCGGCCGCGGCGGCCCGTAGAGCGCCGGCAGTTCCACGCCTTCCAGCCTTTGCAGGATGTCCCAGACCTGGTTCAGGCTGTAACGCCCGCCGTTTCCTGCATTATAAACTTTCCCGCACACTCCGGCCGCCCTGGCCGCTTTCAGCGTCAGGGTAGTGACGTCTTCCACGTAAGTGAAATCGCGCGTCTGCTCGCCATCGCCGAAGATGGTCGGCGGCCGGCGTTCGATCAGCGCCTTCATGAAAACCGAGATCACGCCCGAGTAAGGGCTGCTCGGGTCCTGGCGAGGCCCGTAGACGTTGAAGTAACGCAGGCTCACCGTCTCCAGCCCGAGACACGAATAGAAGACGCGCGCATAGTATTCCCCGGCGAGTTTCTGCACCGCGTAAGGCGAAAGCGGGCGCGGCGCCATGCTCTCGACCTTGGGCAGCGTCTCCGTATCGCCGTAAGCGGAGGAAGAGGCGGCATAGACCACGCGCCGCACGCCGCCTTCCCGGCAGGCCCGCAGCACCTGGAAGGTCCCGTCCACGTTGACCTCGTGCGTGAGCACCGGTTCGGCGATCGAGCGCGGCACGGAAGGAATGGCGGCCAGGTGAAACACGACGTCGGCCCCGCGCAGCAGCGGCGCCAGCTCTTCGTAGCAGCGAATGTCCGTGCGGTGGAACTCGATGCGGTCGCGGACTTCTTCCAGGTTCTCTTCCTTGCCGGTGAGCAGGTTGTCCACCACGACCACGCGGCTCGCTCCTTCCTCCAGCAGCGCGCGCACCAGGGCCGAGCCGATGAAGCCGGCCCCTCCCGTCACCACGTAGCGCGCCATCGAACCACCAGGCCTTCAGAGGAGGGCGATCTGCTGTTCCAGGTAGCGCAGGGACTCTTCCACCACCTTGTCCGGGCCGCCGGTGAAATCGAACGCTTCCAGCGAAACCCAGCCCTGGTAGTTGCGGCGCTTGAGCACGCGCAGCACGGGCTTGAAATCGTAGTCGCCTAGGCCCGGCCTGCGGCCGTCCATCTCGTTGACGTGCACGTGCCGGATCAGGTCGAAATAGCGGTCCACCAGCACGTCGTGTGGCTCGGTCTCGGCCACCGCGTTGTGCGTGTCGAACATGGTGCGGATGGCGGGATGGTTGATGGTGTTGACAACTTCCACCGCCTCGGCCAGCGAGGTGACCACATCGGTCTGGTCGGGGGAAAGCGCCTCCACCAGCACGGTGACGCCGCGCTGGGCGGCATGCTCGGCCAGTCCGGCCAGCCCTTCCACGAAATGTTTCTTGGCGTCCGCGGGGGACAGGCCGCCGGTCGAGGCACGCTGCTTGGGCGAGCCGAACACCATTACGCCGTTCGGCCCGAGATCGGCGCACAGGTCAATCAGCCCGTGAACGTACTGCCAGCTCCGCTCGCGGATGGCCCGGTCCGGCGTGGTCACGTGAATGTCCTTGGGACCGACCAGCAGCCAGTGCAAGCCCACAAAGGTCAGCCCTTCGGACTCGATGATCCGCCGATACTCCCGGCGCTTCTCCGCCGGAAGCGTGGTGGCGTCCTCGGCCAGCGTGAAGGGCGCCAGCTCGATGCCGGTGTAACCGGCTTTGCGGATGGTTCGCGCGGCCTGGGCGAAATCCCAGTCCTTGAAGCCTTCGTTGCAGGTGGCATGCCGGAACACGTACGACATAGACGACAGTTTACCGTTTTGCAGCGCCGCTGTCCGAGGCGAGCGACCCGCCGCTCAGCGGGCCCGCTTGCGCGCGAGCACGATCAGGGTTAGGCCGCGCCACGGCATCAATCGGTCCACGCGCCGCCACAACCACACAGTCTTGTCGAAGATCTTCAGCGTCAGCTTGTGGATCGCCTGCCGGCCCAGCAACCCGCCGTAGATCTTCCACGCCAGCGCGCCGATGCGGTTGATTTGCCAGCTTTGCTCCACCGCCAGCCCCGCCGCCTCCAGCATGCGCGCAAGATCTTCGCGCGCGAACCGGCGCTGGTGCCCCAGCCGGCAATCAATCCCGCAGTACAGCGACGGGCCCTGCGGGACCAGCACCAGCAAGGCGCCCCCGGGGTTGAGCACACCGGCCGCGGCGCGCACGGTGCGCCAGGGCTCCTCCAGGAACTCGAGCACGTTCAGGCACAGCACCGTGTCGAAGGTCTCCCCCAGGGAGGCGAAATCCTCGGGCCGCGCCGGATCCAGCCGCCGCACCTCGACATTGGGCGTGCGCAGGAACCGGTTGTTGAGCGCGTGCAGGTACAGGGGATCGCGCTCGCCGGCCACGTAGCGCAGCCGCCGGCCCATCAGTCGCGCCGTCATATGCCCGATGCCCGCTCCCACCTCGAGCACCGTGTCGCCCACGTGCGGACGCAGCAGACGCGCGATCCAGCTCAGGTACTGCGGCGTGCCCGTCAGATTGTTCAACAGCCCCCGCCCGTACGGCTCCACGTAGAGATCGTCGATCAGCCAGAACCGCAGGATCGTCGCCAGCGCTTGCAGACCGTCCTTCCAGCCGATCTTCTTGCCTTCCTCGTAAGTGCGCCCGTGGTAGCTAATGGGCGTCTCGTAAATGCGGAAGTTACGCTTGGCCGATTTCATCACGATCTCGGGCTCGAAGCCGAAGCGGTCCGAGCGGATGGGAATGCTTTTCAGCAGATCCGTACGGAAGGCCTTGTAACAGGTCTCCATATCGGTGAGATTGAGATTGGAGAAGACGTTGGAGACCAGCGTGAGGAACTTGTTGATCATCGAGTGCCGGAACGGCAGCACGCGGGTCTGGTCGCTGCCCCGGTAACGCGATCCGAACACCGCGTCGGCGTGCCCGTCCAGCAGCGGCCGCAACAGCCGCGGGTACTCGCTGGGGTCGTACTCCAGGTCGGCATCCTGGATCAGGCAGAACTCGCCCGTGGCCTGCTGGATGGCGGTGCGCACAGCGGCGCCCTTGCCGCGGTTCACCGGGTGCCGGAACAGCCGGATTTCGGGATGCTGGCCCGCCAGCCGCTCCAAAATGGCCCAGGTGCCGTCGGTCGAACAATCGTCCACGATGATGATCTCCCGATCCATGTTCTCGGGCAGGGGCGCCGCCAGCACCTGCGCCAGGCACCTTTCCACCACCGTCCGCTCGTTGTAGACCGGCATCAGGATCGAGAGCTTCATGGGAATCACCCAGTATAGGGAAACCGGCCGGGGCCGGGGAGCTCGGCGCGCTATCGTACAATGACTGCGATGGCCGACGTTCTGTTGGAGACCGACCTGCCCGGAATCAAACCCCTGGCTCGGGGTAAGGTGCGCGACATTTACGACCTGGGCGACCACCTGCTGATCGTCGCCACCGATCGCATCTCCGCCTTCGATTACGTGTTGCCCACAGGGATCCCGGACAAAGGTCGCGTGCTCACCCAGCTATCCATTTTCTGGTTCGACTTTCTGCGCGACCTGGTTCCCGTGCACTTCGTCACCGCCCGCGTGGACGACTATCCCGACCCCCTGCCCCGCTTCCGTGACCAGCTCGAAGGCCGCTCGATGCTGGTCCGCCGCGCCCGCATGCTCCCTGTGGAATGCGTGGCCCGCGGCTATCTTTCCGGCTCCGGCTGGAAAGATTACCTGCGCACCGGCGCCGTCTGCGGCCTCCCGCTGCCTCCCGGTTTGCGCGAAAGCGACAAGCTGCCCGAGCCGATTTTCACCCCCGCTACCAAGGCCCAGTCCGGACACGACGAAAACATTTCCATGGACGAGGTCGCGGCCATGGTGGGCGCCGAGCTGGCCGCACGCCTGCGCGACCTTACCCTGCGCATCTACCGCAAGGCGGCCGAATACGCCGAGCAGCGCGGCATTATCATCGCCGACACCAAGTTCGAATTCGGCCTGATCGACGGCGAGCTGGTGCTGGCCGACGAGGTGCTGACCCCGGATTCCTCACGCTTCTGGCCGCGCGATCAGTACCGGCCGGGAGGCCCGCAGCCCTCCTACGACAAACAATACGTGCGCGATTATTTGGAATCCATCGGCTGGAACAAACAACCGCCGGCGCCGCCCCTGCCGCCGGAAGTCGCCGAAAAGACTGCGGAGAAATACCGCGAAGCTTACCACGTCCTGACAGGTAAGCCACTGTGAACTGGCTCGACTACCTACTGCTCGTCCTGGTGGGCGGCTCGCTGATCGCCGGGCTGCTCAAGGGACTGGCTCGCTCGTTGATCGGTCTGGTCGCGGTGGTGACCGGGTTTCTTTGCGGCCTGTGGTTCTATGGGGTGGCGGGGTCGTTCTTCTACGAGTACCTGAGCTCCCGGCGACTGGCTCACCTCGTTGGTTTTCTCGTGATTTTCTTCGCCATCGTCCTGGCCGGCATGCTGCTGGCCGTGTTGATGGCGCGCTTGCTGAAGTGGGCGCACCTGAGCTGGCTGGATCACCTGTTAGGCGGCGCCTTCGGGCTGCTGCGCGGCGCTCTGGTGGCTGCTGCGCTGATCGTGGCGCTCATGGCTTTCGCTCCCAGGCCCCCGCCGCGCTCGGTCGCTGGCTCGCGCCTGGCGCCTTACCTGCTCGACGTCGGCCGGTGGGTCGTCTCCGCCGCGCCCTACGAAGTCCGGCATGGATTCGAGGAAAGTTACCAGCGGCTCAAGGAACTGGGTGCCGAAATCCTGCACCGCGGCCCCCGGCAAATCCGAGGACAGAAGTTGTGATTTCATGCGGCACGAAATCGTCGCGCTTTTTTCGCAGTACCCCATCCTCACCCTGTTTGTCGTGATCGGTCTCGGCTATCTGGTGGGCGAGGCCAGCCTTTTTGGTTTCCGCTTCGGCATCGCGGGCGTGCTCTTTGTGGGCCTGGCCGTCGGCGCGCTGGATCCCTCGGTCGCATTGCCCGAAGTGATTCCTACCCTCGGCCTCATCGTTTTCGTCTATGCCGTGGGGATCCATTCGGCGCCGGCCCTCCGCACCGCGCTCCGCAGGCAGGGCTGGCGGGACAACCTGCTGGCGGCTGGCGTGCTCGTCTTCGGCGGGGTGCTCGCGCTGGGCGTGGCGCGCTGGCTGTGTTTGCCCGGCGCGCGCGTGGCCGGCCTGTACTGCGGCGCCCTCACCAACACGCCCGCGCTGGCCGCCGTGCGCGAGCAGATCCGCGACCGCGCCTCGGCGCGCGGCGAAAGCCCGCAGCGGGTTCTGCGGGCGGCCGAAGAGCCGGTCGTGGCTTACAGCCTGGCTTACCCGCTGGGCGTGCTGGGCGTGCTACTGTGCTTCGATCTGCTGCGGCGCCTGTGGAAGCCGCAGTTCCAGCCCTCCGAGGACGCCCCCGAGATCGTGGTCAAGAACTTCGTCATCAAAAATCCCGGCGTGGCGGGCCGCAGGTTGGGAGACGTCATGCGCGTGCACAGGGACGTGGGCTTCGTGGTGAGCCGCATCCGTCACCAGGGCCGCACCGACATCGCCTCTTCCTCCACGCGCCTGGCCGAGGGTGACATCGTGGTCGTGGTGGGTGACGCCGAAGCGCTGGAAAGAGCCGAGCAGATCTTCGGCGAGCCCAGCGACGCGCACATCGAAGTGGATCGCAGCGAGCTCGACTACCGGCGCGTGTTCGTATCCAGCAAACGGGTGGTGGGCAAGCGCATCCGGGACCTCGATTTGCCCAACCGGCTGCACGCTATCATCACCCGCGTCCGCCGCGGTGACGTGGACCTCGTTCCCGCGCCCGACACCCGTCTCGAGCTGGGCGATCAGGTGCGCGTTCTCACCCGCAGAGACAATTTCGCCGCCGTGCGCGAGTTTTTCGGGGATTCCATCCGCGGCACGGCGGAGACTGACTTCGGCTCCGTCGCCATTGGCATGGTACTGGGCGTGCTCGTCGGCGCCATGCCCCTCCCCTTGCCCGGCGGGCAGACGCTGAAGCTGGGACTGGCCGGCGGTCCCTTGCTCGTCGCCCTGTTACTCGGCCATTGGGAGCGCACGGGCGGCATCTGCTGGCTCATCCCTGTCAGCGCCAATCTCACCCTGCGCCGCATCGGCCTGGTCCTGTTCCTCGCCGGTGTGGGCACCCGCGCAGGTTACCAGTTCGCTCAGACGGTGGCCGCGAGCGGCCTGGCCCTGGTGGCCGGCGGCGCGGTGATCACTTTCGGCGTGACGCTGGCCGCCATGATCGTGGGCTACAAAGTGCTGAGAATCCCGTACGACTCGCTGATGGGGTTGATGTCCGGCATCCAGACGCAGCCTGCCTGCCTGGCCTACGCTACCGAACAGAGCCGTTCCGAAGCTCCCAACGTAGCCTACGCCGCAGTTTACCCAGCCGCCACTGTGCTGAAGATTGTTTTCGCCCAACTCCTGGCGCTGTGGCCGGGCGGCGCGGGCTGAGCCCGACCCAGCGCGATCGGCCGCGCCTGGCCTGACGATTCCGCGCGGTTGAGGGTTACCTATCGTCGGTCCACCGGTTGGCCCGGGCGGGCGATGAGTCGCGTCATTCGGCGGTCAGCCCCTTCTGCCTGCAACTCTCCAGCGTGGCGCACGGCGCCGCTCACAGCGGTCTGACTGTGCCCGGAAGCCTTGATAGCATAGCCGACGAAATATCCCACTCTGTGGGAAAGGGTGATGACAATGGGAGTCAAAACCAAGACCAAACGCGTTGTAGTGTCTCTGGCCTGCCTCTTCGCTGCGCTGGGTTTCGGCCAGGAATTCCGGGCCACGCTTTCTGGCCGCGTGCTGGACGCGACCGGGGCGGCGGTGCCCAACGCTCGCGTGGAGGCTGTTAACGTGGCAACCAACGAAACCACCACGGCCACCACGGACGTTTCCGGAACTTACACGCTGCCGTTCCTGCGCCCGGGAAGTTACCGTCTCACGGTGACCGCGGCCGGTTTCAAAACGTTTACCCGCGAAAACATCGTTCTGCAAGTCGGCCAGATCGCCGGCATTGACGTCACGCTCGAGGTCGGCGAGGTGGCCGAACGCATCGAAGTCACCGCCCAGGCCGCGCTGCTGGAAACCCAGACCGCCAGCCGCAGCGGCATCGTCAACACCACGCAAGTCACCGAACTTCCGCTCAACACGCGCAATCCCTTCATGCTCGGCGCCATGATGTCGGGCGTCATCTGGCGCGGCAACGCCATCTGGATGCGCCCCTTTGACAACGGCGCCATCGCTGAATGGGTGGTCAACGGCGGCCGCCAGCGCCGCAACGAGTTTTTGTTGGATGGCGCGCCCAACAACGCCCAGATGGGCGGCAATAACATCGCCTACGTGCCCATCGTGGACGCGGTCCAGGAGTTCAATATCCAGACCAACACTTACGACGCGCAGTACGGCCACACCGGCGGCGGCATCTTCAACGTGGTGCTCAAGAGCGGTACCAGCGACTTCCATGCCACCGCCTGGGAGTTCATGCGTCGCAGGAGTTGGGACGCCAATACCTTCCAGAACAACGCCATCGGCGCCCCGCGCCCCGACCACAAACTCGACCAGTACGGGTTCCAGTTCGACGGGCCCGCTTACTTGCCGCGGCTGCTAAAAAAAGACAGCCGGGTGCGCCTGTTTTACCTGGGCAGCTTCGAGCGCTACCACGAGCTCTGGCCGCAGTTCCTGCGCAACTCCTATCCCGAACCGGAAATGCGTAACGGCGACTTCAGTAAGCTGGTCAACGCCGACGGCTCGCCCATCTTCATCTACAACCCCTTCACCACGCGCTTCGATGCCAACCAGAATCCCATCCGCGATCCTTTCCCGGGTAACATCATCCCTCCCAGCATGATCAACCCGGTGGCGCGCAATGTCACCAAATACATGCCGCTGCCCAACGCCAAAACGCCCAATGTGCGCTACTCCACCCAGAATCACATCCTCGAAAAATATGCGGCCGAGGATAATTTCTATAACTTGATCCTGAAGTTCGACTGGAACTTCGGCGACCGCCACCGCGCTTTCGTCCGGCACGCTTCCAACGATCGCACCGAGGATCGCTGCATCAACGGCATCTGTCAGGGCCCGGGCATGAACGGGCAGCAGCCCTTCCAGCGCATCAATGACGCCTACGTGCTGGATTGGGTGGGGACGATGACCCCCACGCTGATCCTCAACGCCCGGCTCTCCTCCAACCGCTTCATCGAGAAAGGCTACGGTCGCGGCAACGCCGGCTTCGATCTGACTTCACTCGGCCTGCCCGCCTCGCTGATCAACCAGCTTCCCACCCCGCGCTACTTCGGGGTGTGGAACTTCGACGGCTACTCGACCCTGGGCCGTTACCAGAGCATCAACATCACTAACACTTATAACTTACAGGGTAACGCCACCAAGATCTGGCGCACGCACACCATCAAGGTGGGCGCCGATCTGAGGCGCATACACTACATCCTGCAAAACACCGGCAATATCTTGCAGTTCGACCACAGCGCCGCCTGGACGCGTCGGCTCTGGAACGAGGCCGAAGTCAACTCGGGCGATGGCTACGCCACCTTCCTGCTCGGGGTTTCCGGCGGCTCTTCCAACTACCCGCTCTATCCTTTCTTCCGCCAGTGGTACTTGGCTCCTTATATCCAGGACGACTGGAAGGTCAGCCGGCGGCTGACGCTGAACCTCGGGCTACGCTGGGACTATAACGGCCCGCCGGACGAGAAGTACAACAGGCTGAACCGCGGCTTCGATCCAATGGTGCGCAACCCGGTCGTGGATCAAATTCCTGCCGCCATGCTGGCGCAGTATCCCCAGTTGCGCGACCTCAAAGGCGGGCTGCGCTTTGCGGGCGTGGGTGGGTTGCCGCGCGCCGCCGGCGACCGCGACCTCAACAACTGGCAACCGCGCATCGGCGCCGCTTACCAGATCAGCTCCAAGCTGGTCATGCGGGGCGGCTTCGGAATTTATTACTCCAACCCCAGCAATGACTACCTGCAAACGGTTGGCTTCTCGACCAGCACCCCGATCGTCAACAGCCTGGATGGCGGCCGCACACCCATCCCCAACGTTCTCAGCAATCCGTATCCCTCAGGGATTAGCGTGCCCACCGGGGCTTCGCTGGGTCCCCTGACTTTCGTCGGCCGCAACACGAGCTGGTTCAACCCCCGTTTCCGCATCCCCTCGGTGCGTCAATTCTCGCTCGGCTTCCAGTACCAGGTCACTCGCACCGCCACCGTGGACATCTCCTACATCGGCAGCCGCACGGTGGATGAGAACGACTCCAAGGCGTACAACATCCCCAGCCTGGACTTCCGCAAGCAGTGCAACCTGCTGGAGGGCGGCAGCCCGGCTTACTGCGATGCCGCGCTGCCCAACCCCTTCCGCAACGTGCCTGCCTTTGCCGGCACCGGCTTTTATACCGCCACCACGCTTTCGCGCTATCAGCTCAACCGCCCGTTCCCGCAGTTCAGCGGCGACATGACTGAGTTGGGCCGCAACGACCAGCGCATTTGGCACAACGGCCTGCAAGTCAGCTACAACCAACGCGCCGGCCGCGACGTGACCTTGCTAGTAAACTACACGCTTTCGAAGACCATCGAGCGCACGGGCTGGCTTGACGCCTTCGCGGGCGTGATGCAGCAAGGACCGATCACCTACGACCGGCTCCACATGTTCAAGGCCACAGCCGTCTACGAGCTGCCCTTCGGCAAGGGCCGCCGCTGGGGCTCGGGCACGACGGGCCTGCTCCAGAAGCTTCTCAGCGGTTGGGAGCTGACCAGCTTCCTCAACACGACCTCGGGCGAGCCCATGGACCTGCCGGGCAACGTGATCATCCTCAAGGACCCCAGGGTCAAGCCCGATTGGAGCCAGGAGCGCGTGCGCTTCTGGAGCCCGTGCGTGCTCAGGCAGTACAACGACGGCAGCATCCGCCCGCAGTCCTACTCGATCGCCGCGGGCTGCGGCACTGACTTCGCCAACTACGCCTGGCTGATGACTGCCAGCTACGCGCCGCGCTATACGCCTTACCGCACCTCCTGGATCCGCTCGCACGCCTGGTTCAGCGTGGACGCTTCGCTGAACAAGACCACCACCATCGGCGAGCGCGCGCGCTTCCAAATCGGCATCGAGGCCTTCAATGCCCTCAACCACACCAACTTCACCTGGGAGCGGGGCACCACCAATCCCAACAGCCCCAACTTCGGGCTGATTTACTTGAGCCAGTCCTCGTTGACCAACAACGGCTACCCGCGCCAGGTGCAACTGCGCCTGAAGTTCTACTGGTAAGCGGCACGGGGCCGCCGCTAGGCGCGGGAAGCTGGCTGCGGCCCCAATAGCTCACTCACCGTCACTAATTCGAAGCCGCGCTCGCGAAGCAGCGGCAGCAGCCGTTCGACGGCCTCCAGTGTGGCGGCGATGTGGGCTCGCGGGTCCAGCTCGCGCCCGTCGTGCAAGCAAAAGATCGCCCCGTTGGCGGCTGCCCGCGCCAGCCGCCGCACGATCGCCTCGGCGGGCAGTTTCCAGTCGCGCGCCAGTGCGGTCCACATGACGCCGGTTAACCCCAGCCGTCGCTGAGCTTGGCGCAGCCCGAACCAGCGCACCCCGTAGGGCGGGCGGAACCAGCGCGGCGGTTGGCCCGCGACGGCCGCGATGGCGCGCTGGGCCGAGGCCAGTTCCTGGTAGATGAACTCGGCGCTGCGCAGCCACAGTCGCGCGTGTGAATAACCGTGATTGCCGAGCTCATGGCCTGAGAGAACGGTCGCGCGGGCGATCTGCGGGTAGCGCTCGACGTTCAGGCCGCAAACGAAGAAGGTCGCCCGCGCGCCGTGCTGTGCCAGGATCTCCAGCAAGCGGGCGGTAGCGGGCGTCGGGCCGTCGTCGAAGGTCAGCGCGATGGCACGTCGGTTCTTCGGGCCACGGTGCAGCGAGGGCGCCAGCAACCGTGAGGAGCGCCCGCGCACGGCGTAGACCATGGTGCCGGCGGCCGCCGCCACTGCGCCGCCCGCTACCGCCAGGATGCTCATGGACGGCGCTCGCTCAAGCCCGCCCGGCCCACTTGACGCTGTGGTCCGAGCTCACGTAAAGCGTTTGCGGCGGCGACTCCAGCCGGAACCACGTCCACGGCCCCGGCCGCCAGGGATAGCGCTCGATCACGTCTTCGTTCACCGCTACCCCCAAGCCGGGCGCCGCCGGCACCACCAGATCACCCCTGTCCAGCGTCAGCGGCTCGCGGAGGATTTCCTCGGCCAGAGGAAAGGGATATATGCCCGGCCGGCCGCCGTTGGAATAGCACGGGTACTCGAGCCATTCCACGACCGTCTCCGGCCAGCAGATGCCCAGGTGCGCCGCCGCGATCAGCTCCAGCGCTGTTCCCCAACTGTGAAATGCGAAGCGCAGCCCTTGGCGCGCGATCTCGCCCAGCAGCATTCGCCCGCTCACGTAGCCGCCCTGGCAGCAGATGTCCATCTGGACGTAGCTGACGCAGGCGTTGTGAATCAGGTCCAGAAAGCTTTCGTCACTGGGCTCGTGCTCACCCGAGGCCAGCGGCACGTAGCCTTTGTCCTTGAGGCGCCGGTACGCCTCGTGATCCTCCGGTGGCCACGGCTCTTCCAGCCACGCGATCCGGTAGCCGGCCATCTGTTGCGCCAGCCGCTCCACCGTGTCCCAGTCGTAGCTGCGGTCGCCCATCCGCCACCAGGCATGCGCGTCCACCATCAGCTCGACGTCCGGCCCCACGGCCTCGCGCATCAGGTGCACCGCTTCCAGATCGCCCTCCGGTCCCAGCGCAGGCCGCATTTTGTAAGCCGGGAATCCCATGGCCGCGATGGCAGCCGCTTCCCGCGCATAGCCCTCGGCAGGCTGGTACATGCCCGCACTCCCATAGACGCGGATGCGGTCGCGCACCCTGCCGCCCAGCAGCTCTGACACGGGCACGCCCAAGGCCTTTCCCAGCAGATCGTACAGCGCGATCTCCACCGCGCAATAGGGTTTCACCGCCTCGGGATGCTCTTTAGCTGGTCCCTCGAGAAATAACACGCGCAGGGCGTCGGGATCGGCGAGCGTTTTGCCCTCCAGGAAGGGCGCTACCACTTCGCAGACCGCCTTGTGCGCGGCCTCGCTGGCCGGTCCCGGGCCGTAGCCCACCAGCCCTTGCTCGGCTTCCGCTCGAACCAGCATGGCGTCGCGCTTGACGATCGTCCTCTCGCCTCCCCAGAAAGGCAGCCGCAGCGGCTCGGCCAACGGGTAACTGAGCAGGAAGGATCGGACGCTGGCGATGCGCATGGCTGTTTCCAGCTTTTCGCCGCCAGCCCCGGCTTGTCAACCCGCGCCTCACAAAAAGGGCCGGGCGCCGCGGGGGAGGCGCCCGGCCGAGGAGCATCCACGGTTCACTCGAAGCGAACGTGTCCGTGGCTGTGGAGGAGACTCTTCAGACCAACAGGCCTCCGTGACCGAGACAAGCGATTTCCCAACCCGAAACCCGGTACCTCGCCAGCAACGGAGGCAGGATCAAATCTACCACATTGGGACGCGGGGAGCGGTAGCAACCCGGTGCCGAGACGATCGGGGTGTCATCCTTGTAAGCCAGCAACAGCAGGTTGCCCGGCTCCACCGGGGCCAGGAACTTCTCCAGTTGCGCGCCCAGTTGCGTCATGGCCCGGCCCACGGCATCGTAGGGTCCCGCGGGCGCCGTCGTCGAAGCCACCAGGATCACCGAGGCTCGCGCGCGAATCAGGTGATGCAGCGCCCGCGCCAGCGCGCCGTCCTCTTCCACCGCGCAGAGCGTAAAAGCGGGCGTGACGCCGAAACGCTCCAGCTTCTGCTGTACGATACCCTCGAACAGTTGCCGCGCCTTGTCCGCGTTGAGCGGGTCCGAGTAGAGCACGCCCACCACCGGGCTGCGTATCGGCCTGGCTTGCAGCAGGGGTCCGCGCTCGCGCAACACCGAAAGGATCGCATCCAGCTCCTGCTGCGCCACCGCGAAGGGTGCGCTTTTCACCGTTGCAATGCGCTGGCCCGCCCGCGCGAAGCTGAAATTGGGCGCCGTCGCCACCACCACGGAAAACGTGCAGTTGATCTGCCGCAGCAGGTCGTCATCGAGCAGCAGGCAGCAGTCCTCGGTGGCCAGCAGATTGGCCCGGCCGCCCGGCGCGAGCCGCACTTCGGCCGCCCCGCAGGTCATTTCCCAGGCCACGGCGACCACGGCTTCGTCCTCGCCGACCTCGCCCTCTTCCAGCTCCGCCACCCAAACCTGGTCGAGACCCTCGGTGGCCAGCAACTGCACGTCCTCCTCGCTGATCACGTGTCCCTTGGCCAGCAGCTTCTTGCCGCTGGCCCGGAATATCGTGCAGGATAAAATCCGGCCCGCCGCCTGGCGGACATCCACGGTTTGCGCTCGCATTTCCGACCTCGTGTCGCGATGCAGCGTGGCGCTTCGATCGAACTTTAACAAATAATGACGCCATTTCGGAACTGATTTCTCTCGTGCCGAGGGAGGTTTTTTGCGGTATTTCAAGCCCCCATTTTGGGGGTGAGAAGTGCCATGAATAAACTTTTACAAACGTTTGTACAACTTCCGTTCAGCGAGGTTGGCTCCCGCGTTTGCGGATGAGCATGCGGATCCGTACGCTGTGTCTCAGAGCCGCTTCATCACAGCGATCTCGTCGCAACACTGGAACTTCGGGCACCGCAGGCAATCCTTCCAGGCCTTCAGAGGCAATTCTGCCCGATCCACCCGGAAATATCCCAACTTTTCGAAGAAATCGGGAATGTAAGTGAAGGCGAACACCGTTTCCAGACCAAGCTGCCGCGCTTCGCTCTCCAGCGCCGCCACCAGCGCGCGGCCCAAACCGCAGCCCTGGGCGCCGGCCTCCACCGCCAGCGAGCGGATTTCCCCGCTGTCGGGCGAATAAATATGCAATGCGCCGCAGGCGATTACTTTCTCGCTTTCGCGGATTACCGTAAAATCCCGGAGATTTTCGGCCAGCTCGAGCTCGGTTCGCGGCAGCATGATGCCCCGCGCGGCATAGCCGTTGATCAGGCGCAAAAGGCCGGGAATGTCGGCGATGAGGGCCTTGGCAGTCGCGGGCGCCTCTGCGCAGATGGTCGCTGGCGTCTGGCAGGCGACCTGTGGTTTCATTTGCGCTCCTTCGTGGCACGAAGCCGTGTCCCGATGTCTTCTCCCCCAAGCAGCCTGGGCAGGACGGCGATTTCGGCGCCCGGCGCGATCAGCACGTGGCTAACGCCGGCTTCCAAGGCGCCCAGCGCCGCCTCCAGTTTGGCCTTCATACCGCCCGTGGCCACGCCATCGGCGATCAGTTGGCGCGCCTGCTCGGGCGTCAGCTCCGGCAACACCGAGCCGTCCTTTCCCAACACGCCCGCCACGTCGGTGAGCATCACCAGCGAACGGGCGCCGAAGCCGGCGGCGAGTGCAGCCGCCATCTGGTCCGCGTTCACGTTGTAAATGTGGCCGCGCCAGTCGGCCGCCACGCAGGCCACCACCGGCAGGTAGCCGCGGCTGGTCAACAGATCAAGCAGCTCTCCGTTCACCCGCACGGGCCGCCCCACCGCGCCCAACTCCTCGTTCAGCCGTTCGGCCTCCACCAGGCAGGCGTCCAGGCCGCTCAAGCCGATCGCTTTCACACCGAACGAGAGCAAGGAGGCCACCAACTGGCGGTTCACGCTGCCTGCCACCACCTTGAGCACGGCATCAAGCACCTCCGGCGTGGTGACTCGCAGGCCGCCCACGAACTGGCTGGTTACGCCCCGCTCGCTCAAGAACCGGCTCATCTGCTTGCCGCCGCCGTGCACCACCACCATGCGCGGGCGGTTGCTCAAAGACGCTGC
>JBMFPL010000029.1:0-16517 GCA_049969115.1 Bryobacteraceae bacterium
CTATGCAGGCGGCGCCCAAGGATCCGGAAATCAAGCGCGAACTGGCCGAGAAGCTGCTGCTCAAAGGCGATTACCAGGAGGCGCTGAAGCTATACGCGGAACTCGCCGAGGCCAACCCGCGTGACCCCCAGTATCCTTTGCGGATGTCGCAGATTTACAGGCAGCAGCGCGATCTGAAGAAGGCGCGGGAAGCGCACGAGCGCGCGCAAGCCCTCGACCCGTCGAGCCTCGAGGTTCAGTACAACGAGGTTAACCTGCTCGAGGCGGAGGGGCAGACCGGCCAGGCGATCGCGCGGCTGAAACAAATTCTGGACACAACGGCACGTAGCTCGTACGGCCCGCCTGAGCGGGCCAACCGCGCGATGCTGCTCGAGCGCTTGGGGCTGATGTACCGCGCGAACGAGCAGCCGAAGGAGGCGATCGAGGCGTTTCGGGAAATCGCCAGGCTGGATCCCGACTTGGGCGCCCGCGTGGCTGCGCAGATCATCGAGACCTACCGCGCCACGAGGCAGTTCGCTCAGGCGGAGCAGGAAGCTGAGGCGGCCATCAAGAAGTACCCGAACGATCGCATGATCCGCCTGGTGCGCGCCTCGCTGCTTGCCGATCTGGGACGAGGAGCGGATGCTGTAGCCGAGGTCAAGCGGCTGCTGGAGGGCAGCTCCGATCGGGAGACGTGGCTGGCGCTTGCCCAGATTTGCGAAAAAACCAAGGATTACGCCGGAATGGCCACTGCGCTCGAGCAGGCCGAGAAGCTTTCGGACTCCGACGAGGACCGGGAGGTCGTACTTTTCATGCGCGGTGCCATGTACGAGCGCATGAAAAAGTACGACGAGGCCGAGGCTGAGTTCCGCAAGGTGCTCAAGATGAACCCGCGCAACGCCTCGGCGCTCAACTACCTCGGCTACATGTTCGCCGACCGCGATGTCAACTTGCAAGAAGCCTTAGAGCTGGTTCGCCAGGCGGTGGAACTGGAGCCGCAGAACGGGGCCTACCTGGACAGCCTGGGGTGGGTTTACTATCGCCTGGGTCGACTCGAAGAGGCGGAGCGCTATCTGCGCATGGCGTTGGAGAGGGTTCCGCGCGATCCCACGGTGAATGATCATCTCGGCGACGTGCTCTACAGCCAAGGAAAGGTCAGGGAGGCCATCGCGCAGTGGCAGATCTCGCTCAAAGAGTGGGAAGCTGGTTCCAAGGCCGAGCTCGACCCCGCCGAGGTTGCAAAGGTTCAAAAGAAGCTCGAAAACGCCAAGACCCGTCTCGCCAGAGAAGGCGCGCAAGCAGCTCCCCGCCGGTAGGGCTCAGGGGTTGCTGCCCGGTCTGGAAAGGCTTCTGAGGCTGGTGGCGATCGCGTACGCCGCCTGCCTGCAATCAGCGTCGGACACGTCGTAGTGCGTGACTGCCCTCAGGCGGGTCGAGCTGATCGGGTTGACGAGCACGCCCTGTTCTTTCAAGCGGTCGCTGAGAAGCGATGCTGGTACGCCAGTGGCCGCGATGTCGAAGATGACGATGTTGGTCTGCACAGGATGGGGGATGACGACACCGTCGAGTTGAGCGAGTGCTGCTGCGAGAAGGCGCGCCTTGTGGTGGTCCTCTTCCAGCCGCGGGGGCGTTTCTTCTAGGGCCACCAGACCCGCCGCCGCCAGCACGCCCGCCTGTCGCATGCCGCCGCCGAGCCGTTTGCGATAAAGACGGGCCTCGGCTATGGCATCGCGTGGACCGGCAAGCAGCGAGCCCACGGGGGCGCCAAGTCCCTTGGACAGGCAGAACATCACCGTGTCCGCGCCTTGGGCAAGCTCATGAACTGGGCGTTTCAAGAACGCCGCCGCGTTGAAAATGCGGGCCCCATCGAGGTGAACGGGGAGGCCCGACTGGTGGGCGCGGTCGCAGATTTCGCGGAAAACTGCGGGTGGGTAAACGGTGCCGCCGGCCATGTTGTGAGTATTTTCCAGCACGATCAGGCCCGTAGGCGCCCAGTGCGGCCCGGGTGGCCTGATCTCCGCACGAATCTGGTGCCAGGTGAGGATCCCGTCCTCGGTTGGAATCGGGCGGGGCACGCAGCCGGAGAACCAGGCCATCATGGCCAATTCGTAATTGAACACGTGTGAGCGAGCCTCGCAGATCACCTCCTGGCCGTGACGGGTGTGGAGCTTGACCGCAATGGTGTTCCCCATCGTCCCGCTCGGCACGAAAAGGGCAGCCTCCTTGCCCATGAGTTCGGCGGCACGTTGCTCGAGCCGGTTGACGGTGGGGTCCTCGCCGTAAACGTCATCGCCCACCTCGGCTTCGGCCATGGCGCGGCGCATGGCCAGCGTCGGCCTGGTCACCGTATCGCTACGCAAGTCAATCAGTCGTTCGGACATGGCATGAAAGCACTCCAGGGTAGCGCACTCGGGGGCGGGCCCGTGTATGGGCCGGCTCAGTCGGGCTTTGCCCCCGCGCCAATTGCGTTCTGGTAGGCTTGAGTTCCTGAATGCTGCTCGAATACGTTCCCTATCATGTGCTGCCCGGTGCGCTTCGCCTGGTGGCCGATTTCCTGGGCGGCGCCGGCCAGGCGGGGCGTTTTTACCCGTACCTGCCAGGTGATGGCTCGGCGTTGCCGCGGCGGCTCCAACAGTTGCGGTTCCCGCTCGAGCGGCGGCGACGTATAGCCGCGGCGCTGCAGGCCCAGAATCCTGGCTGCCCCGCATGGGAAATTCTGAAGCGGCCGGACTGGGTTGCGGTGCTCACCGGACAGCAAGTCGGCCTCTTGGGAGGCCCTGCGTACACGTGCTATAAGGCGCTGGCCGCAGTGAAGCTGGCGCGGACGTTGAATTCTTCAGGCGTTCCGGCCGTGCCTGTGTTCTGGCTCGCTACCGAGGACCATGACTACGGCGAAGTAGCCCGGTGCTGGGTGTTCGATCGCGAGGGCATGCCGGTTTCCATCGAGGCCGGGCTGGTCGATGGCGCCGGGCGGCGACCGGTCGGCACTCTGGCTGTGGGGGGGCAGGTGGTCGAGCAGTTGCGAGCCACCATCAGCGGGCTGCCACACAGCGAGGCCGTGGTAGAGCTGGCTGCCGAGTGCTACCAAGAGGGAAGAGCGCTGGGCACCGCGTTCCGAGATTTCTTGGGGCGGCTTCTGGGCTCGCTGAGGCCGCTTTTCTTCGATCCGCTGGATGCCGTCGCGCGGGAGTCAATGGCACCCGTCCTCGCTGCGTCTGTTGAGCGGGCGCACGAATTGTACGCCGCGGTTCGCCAGCGAACCTCAGAGCTCGAGGAGTGTGGGTATGGCGGGCAGGTGAGGGTTGAGGGTCGGCCTGCGCTCCTGTTCCTGTTGGAGGGGGGCGAGCGCTTGCCGCTTCGGCTCGAGGGGAGCGCGTTCGAGGCCCGCGGGGTGACCTTGGAGCCGGCCGGGCTGGCGAAGCGCGCGGGCGATCTTTCGCCGGGCGCCCTCCTACGCCCAGTCGTTCAGGACTGGCTATTTCCAACCGCGTTGAGCGTGGTTGGGCCGGCGGAAATCGCCTATCTTGCACAGGCCGGCGCGCTCTATGAGGTCTTGGGCGTGCCGCCGCCCGTCTGGAGGCCCCGGCCGAGTTGTACGTTGGTTGATCCCCGCAGCGCCCGGCTCATGGCCCGCTACGGTCTCCGGTTCGCCCGGCTGCTTGGCGGGGAGCAGGCGGTCCGCGAGATCATCGCTCCCTCGCTGAGGCCGCCCGCGCTGGTGGAGGCCGTAAGCCGGTCCAGGGCTGAGGTGGTCGCCGCGCTCGATCGTGTGCGGACCCAAGTCTCAGTTTGGGGAGGTCCGGTAGTGAAGGCAATCGAGAAGAGCTCGGGGAAAATCCTATACCAGCTCGGCAAGATCGAGAGGAGGATTGCACGCGAGGCTCTGCGGCGGGATGAGCAGGCCTCGCGGGACATTGTGTGGTTGTGCAATCGGCTGGCGCCGCGGCGGCGGTTGCAGGAGCGTGTGTACGGCATAGTAGCCCTAATGGCCGCGCACGGCCCCCAAGTGGTCGAAAGGCTCTGGGATAGTATCGCGTGGGATTGCTTCGATCACCAACTGGTGCTGATCTGAGGCGACGCAGGATATACTAGCAGGTAGAGCCACGCTGGAGTGGCGGAACTGGCAGACGCACGGGACTCAAAATCCCGCGGAGCCTCGGCTCCATGAGGGTTCGACCCCCTCCTCCAGCACCACTGGGTCTTGGGAGCCAGCCGCAGACAGAAGATGGCCCCCGGCTAGAACGTTTCCTTGGCGAGATGGTCTAGGCTTTACGCCCGCTCGGCGTGGCGGACCAGCAGCGCGTAAATCCGGTGCAGATCTTCCTGGGAGTAAAACTCTATTTCGATGCGGCCGCGCTGCTCGCTGCGCTGCACGATGCGGACGCGGGTGCCCAGCAGCCGCTCCAGCTCCTCAGCCGCCGCCACTACATTGGGGTCCTCGGCGGCTTGGTCGGCCGACAGTGCTTCGCGTGGCTTGGTCATTCGCTGGACCAGGCGCTCGACCTGCCGTACCGACAATCCTTGAGAGGCCGCCCGCTCGGCCACCTGCCGTTGGAGTTCTTCCCTCGGCAGCCCCAAGATAGCCTTCGCGTGGCCGGGTGAAAGCCTGCGCTCGGCAACTAGCTCCTGCACGTCGGCAGGAAGGCGAAGGAGGCGCAGCGTGTTGGTTATGGTTGTGCGGTCCTTACCCGTCCGGGCGGCTACCTCCTCTTGGCTGAGGCCCAGCTCGCGCACCATGCGGTCTAGCGCGCGGGCCAGCTCGATGGGGTTGAGGTCCTCGCGCTGGATATTTTCGACCAAGGTAATCTCCAGGAGCTTCCTGTCGGGGATTTCCTGGACGATGACCGGAACCTTGGCCAAGCCGGCAGCTTTGGCTGCGCGCCAGCGTCGCTCTCCTGCGACAAGCTGGTAGCGGTCGCCGTGCCGTCTCACCAGTAAGGGTTGCAGAACGCCGTGGGCGCGAATCGAGGCGGCCAGCTCTTCTAACCGGTCGGCGGCGAATGCGGCGCGCGGTTGCACTGGATTGGGGTCGATCAAGTCGATCGGTATTTCCAGAGGTTTGCCTGCGGAGAGACCCTCGACTGGGCGCGTTTCAGCCTGCTCCGAGCGTTGCGGCAGCAGGGACGTGAGGCCCCTACCAAGTGCCCTGCGCGGCGTCCCTGTGGGTCTGCTCATTCTCCAGGATCTCCTTGGCGAGGCGGATATAAGACTCGGCCGCCTTTGAGCGAATGTCATAGACGATGATCGGCTGGCCGAAACTGGGCGCTTCGGCCAAGCGTATGCTGCGCGGGATCACAGTGCGAAACACTTCGTCGCCGAAGAACTCGCGGAGGTCTTGGGCCACCTGACGCGTGAGATTGGTGCGGTCGTCGTACATGGTGAGCAGGATGCCCTCGATGCGGAGCGGGTGCGCAAAGGCGTCCCGGACCCGGTCGATCGTGTCCATTAGTTCGGAGATTCCCTCCAGTGCGAAAAATTCACACTGGATCGGGATCAGAACCGAATCCGCTGCCACCAACGCATTGAGCGTAAGCAGGTCCAGTGCCGGCGGGCAGTCGATCAGAATGTAGTCGTATTTTGGCCGAATGGGTGCGAGTCGCTCGGCGAGCCGGAACTCTCTGCGATCGGCGTCCACCAAGTCTATGTTCGCGCCCACCAGATTCTTGTCGGCGGGCGCCAAGTCAAGGCCTGGGAAGCTGGTTTCTTGGACTATGGCTTTGAGTGGGACATCGCCGAGCAGGACGTCGTATAGGGTAGCCATGCCTGGCCTTTTGGCGATCCCCAGTCCGGTGGTCGAGTTGCCTTGGGGATCGGTATCCACCACGAGGACGCGGAGATCGTTCGCGGCCAGGGAAGCGCCCAAGTTGATGGCAGTGGTCGTCTTGCCGACCCCTCCCTTTTGGTTCGCAATGGCGATAACTTTGGCCACGGGAAGGCTCCCGGAACAGCGCGCCCGTCGCGAGACAGGCTCTCGAAGAAACCAATACTAGCACGGGACGAGCTCGCAGCGAAGACTTGCACGCCCCGTTCCACGTGGAACGAGGGCCCAAGCGCCCGCCCAAGTTCCACGTGGAACCTCAGCGAGGCGGCAACCGGTCAGGTGCTCAACCGCCCCAGCACCAGAGCCCGCCGCTCTCCCCAAGGCAACATCACCACCTCGCCCCACTGTATCCGCTCCAGACCCTGAAGGACCCCAACGGCATCAGCGCTCACTAGCAACGCCACTCCGCGCGCCTTCCGCCTCGCGATCTTCACCACCTCAACCGGATCCACCGCCCGCGAGACAACCCACTCAAACTCCCCCACTGCTTCTTGGGCAGGTCCCCACCAAACCTCCACGTTAGCCCACCCCCGCGTGGCCTCCTTCAAAAACGCAGCCTTTCGCCGTCGCCGCTCTGCCAACACTACCCGCACACCAGGCCTGTAAGCAGCCACCACCACCCCCGGGAACCCCGCACCAGAACCGACGTCCAGCACCGATCGAGTACTATCGGGCAACCATTTGGCCAACAACAAGGACTCGCAATAGTGCCGCCGAACAGCCTCCCGCAACACCGTCACCCGCGTCAGGTTCAAAACCCGATTCCACCGCAAAAGCAAGGTGTAATGTTGCTCGAGGCGAGCAACCACACCCAAGTCCAGCTCGCCGATACAGGCAAAGGCCGAGCACAACTCCCGTCCGAACTCACTCACACAACCCCATTCTGCATGGTCTCACCGCAGCGGCGTGAATCCTACCAACTACGCGAGCCGCCCGCTAACCCGACGAAGACCGTTTCGCAGTGGCACGCTAAGCGCTGCCACCTCCCCCGATCGCCCCGCCGCAGAGGCAAATCTCAGCAACAGCCGCCCACAAACTGAGCAAAACCGGGCTACACTACCACTGGCGCTTGGGATCGGGGACCCCAAACCCAACTGACTGGAATTCGGTCTAACCCGCAGCTCCCGCGGACGGCCTGTGAGAGGCCTTAACGGGCGGTCAAAAGCGCCCTCAAGTGCCGCGCTCGCTCAGGCGACCGCAACTGCCGCAGCGCTTTCGCCTCGATCTGCCGGATCCGCTCGCGCGTAACGTCGAACTCTTGCCCGATCTCCTCCAAGGTGTGCTCGCGCTCGCACCCGATGCCAAACCGCAGCCGGATGACCTTCTCTTCCTTGGGGGAGAGGGTCTTCAGGATATTCGCCGTCTCCTCGCGGACGTTCGCCTCGATAACGGCCTCCATCGGCGAGCCGACCCACCGGTCCTCGATCAGATCGCCCAAGGCCGACTCGCCATCCCGGCCAACCGGGGTCTCTAACGAGACTGGATCCCTGGAAATTGTCTTCAGCTTCTGGACCTTCTCAACGGAAATGTCCATCCGCTTCCCAATCTCCTCGTTGGTCGGCGCCCGCCCCAGCTCCTTTTCGAGCTCCCGGTTTGCCCGCAGGAACTTGTTCATACTCTCATTCATGTGCACTGGGATCCGGATCGTCCGCGACTGGTCCGCGATTGCACGCGTTATCGCCTGCCGGATCCACCACGTCGCATAGGTCGAGAACTTGTAGCCACGACGGTACTCGAACTTGTCTGCAGCCCGCATCAACCCGATGTTGCCCTCTTGGATCAAGTCCAGCAGGTGCAACCCGCGATTGACGTACTTCTTCGCGACCGAAACCACCAGCCGCAGGTTGGCCTCGACCAAGTCCTTCTTGGCCCGCTCAGCCTCGGCCTCGCCCTGCCGGACCACCTGCAGCGTATGCCGCAATTGCGCCAGGGAAGCCCCTGCGGCCTGCTCCCTCTTGCGAATCTCGCGCTTGATCTCCCGGACCTTCGCCTCGGCGCCGGGGGTCTCCTCGAGCCGCTTGAGCTGGGCCTCCAACTGGGTCAGCTCATCTGCCGCCTTTTCGATGTCCTTGGCAAACTCGAGCCACTTGTTCGGCTGGAATGGGATCCTCCGGATCGCCTGCGAAGTCCTCACCAACGCGCGGGCGTACCGGTACTGCGCCCGGCGGTACGTCTTCTTCTTCGCAGGCGAAAGGGCCTCCAGCCGCTCCTGCTCCTGTCGCTGCTTCTTGAACGCTGCCGCAACTTGGGCAAACAACTGCTTTGTCTGCGCACGCCGCTTCTCGTCACTGCCGGACTCCTCCCCCCCGTCGGCAAGCTCCACCCATTCATCCAAGTCCACCTCGCCTTTCTTTATCTTCTCGGCCAGGTCTGCGATCGCCCGCTGCACCAGCGGCGACCGGCTGATGGCCTTCTGCATTTTCAGCTTGCCGCGCTCCATCCGCCGGGCGAGGTCCACCTCACCCTCCCGCGTCAGCAGCGGCACGGCCCCCATCTCCCGGAGGTACACCCGGACTGGGTCGTCCGTGTATATGGACTCGTCTTGCTGGAGGGAATGATAGTCCTCGAGCTCCTCCCCTTCGTAGAAGTGCGTTTCTTCGTCGAAGGGGAGCTCTAGAGCGTCAGGACTATCGTGCAGGTAGCTGTCCTCGAAGTGATCCACCAAGCTCACCTCTTCGTAGCTTGGGGAGGGCGATGCGGCACAAGTGCGCCCACCCCTCATGTTTGTGTCGTTCGATACCGAGATGTTATCGGCGATCTCGCTGGCAAACTCCGGCGCTGGCGCCGTATATCATAATAGCATGGACCAGCGCCCGAAGTTAAGCTCCTAATTGTGGAGATGTATCTGCACGAAGGACGTTACGCCCAATTTTCCCCAGAGACCATCCTCCAGTCCTCAAGCCAGCCGAGCCTGGCCACCCCAACCCTTCAGCCCCTCCTTTGACGCATCAAGCTCTTCAATTCGTTGAAAAACGCCTCCTCGTCCTGGAAGTTGCGGTACACCGAGGCGAATCTGACGTACGCGATCTTGTCCAAGGCCTTCAGCCGCTCCATCAGGAGCTCTCCTATAGTCGTAGTAGGTATTTCCCTGTCCGGGCTTTCCATCACTTTTGCCTCTACCTCGCTGACGATTTCCGCCAGCTTGGCCATGCTGACGGGTCGCTTCTCGCACGCTTTCAGCAGACCCGTCAGGACCTTCTGCCGGTCAAACTTTTCCCTGCGGCCGTCCTTCTTGATCACCATGAGCGGGATCTCGTCAATTCGCTCGTAGGTAGTGAAGCGCCGTTCGCAGGCCAGGCACTGCCGGCGTCTCCGGACTACATCGCCTTCTTTGCTTTCGCGCGAATCCACCACCCGATCTTGCCGGTGACCACAGTATGGACAGATCACGCCCTCCACCCCTCGGGAGCCGATGCTATTGTCACCCAGTTCACCCCCTCGCGCAACCCCAATACCAGCCCTAGTGGGGCAACCGCGACGAACGTAACGACCCACAAAGCAATGCTCACCGCCACCGCCGCCTCGACAGGAAGGCCGTAGGCCCCGCTGAGGACCACCGTGCTGACAGCTTGGACCCCGCCACCGATGCCAGGCAGCTGGACGATGCTCCCCACCGTTACCCACCCGACGAAGGCCGCGCTCTGGGCCAGGCCGATGCCGGTGGTCCAAGGGGATGCCCGGAACAAGGCCCAGCATGCCGCGATCACTGCTATCCACTCAGCCGCCGTATAAAGGCACACCTTCAGTTGCGCCCTGCCAGAGCGGAGCGTCGCCGTACCGCCCAGAAACGCTGTTAGCATCTCTCGCACCTTGGCGCCGACTCCGCCACCGATGCCCCCCGTTCCTATCATCAACTGCCGTTCGACCCACTCGCCCCCCGAAACCACCAAGGCCAGCGAGCCGAGGCAAGCCAGCGCCAGCACGACGCCGCTCCATGCGAGCACGCGCAAACCCGCGTTCAGGCCCGAACCCAACGAGGCCACAGCCCAGCCCAGCAGCACTAGCGACGCCAAAAGGTCGTACGCCCTCTCGACCGTCCACACGCCAAGTTGCGATGCCAGCGGCAGCCCCTCCTTCCGCGCCACCATGTAGGGGCGCACGATCTCGCCTGCTCGCCCCACCACCAGAACGCCCGTGAACCCAACCACCGTCGCGACAAGCAGGTTCCCCAAACTCGCGCCTTCTTTGACAGGCGCCATAATAGCGCGCCACCGCAGTGCCCTTATCCAGTATGTGGACAGGGCCAAGACGCTGGCCGCCAGCAGCCATGGCCATCTCAGCGCCCTGAAGGCGCTCCCCAGCACCTCCAGGCTCAGACCGCCCTGGCGCCAGCGGCCGCACGCCCACACGCCCACGACCAGAGCAACCGTTCCCAACAAAACCGCCGCCACCAAACCCCGCGTGGTCCAGACTCGGGATCTGGGACCAACTCCCCGTCCGGAAGCACCAGCGCCCACACCCGCACCAGGCCCCGAAAAGTTCACGGGTCCCTCATCGCCATCACGCGACCGGGCTAGAATAGGTCCTGCCATGTCCTCCGCGCGGCCGTCCCCCGGGCGCTGGCCATTGCCCCCTCGAGCCCACTTTCATCGAACTTCCCATGATAAACCCGCGTTTTCCTAATTGGCGACGCTCCCACCGGCCTTGCCCGGTACCGACGGGCAAGCGCGGGCGCTTCGCTTGGAGAGACCCATGGCCGCCAACTTCGTCCTCGCCCAGCCCGTCATCGGGCGTCCCGCGCCGGGCGCGGCCGCGTTGGCTGCTCGTTCTGCCAACCTGACGGGAGCGAGATTGGATCCGGATCTCCCAATCGTCCAACGATGCCTGGCCGGCGAAGAAGCGGCTTGGGAAGAACTCGTTAAGACCCATATCCGTCGCGTTTACTCGATTTGCTACCGGTTCACCGGCAATGACGCCGAGGCCCAAGACCTGACTCAGGAGGTCTTTCTCCGCGTTTTCCGTTCGCTGAAGAGCTTTCGCGCAGGAGAGGGATCGTTCCAGGTGTGGCTGCACCGCCTCACCCGCAACCTCCTGATAGACCACTACCGCCGCAGCCACATGGATCGCGCCACCGACGGCCTCCACACCCAACTCGCGGTGCTCGAAGAACGCTCCAGCCCTGATTCCCGGACCGACAGCGCTGTCTCCGGCCGCGAAGCTGCCGAGCTTCTACACTACGCCCTCCAGAAACTTTCCCCCGAACTGCGCGAGGCCGTCATCCTCCGCGACCTCGAAGGCTTGGAGTACCGCGAAATCGCCGCCGTGCTCCGCATCCCCGAGGGCACGGTCAAGTCGAGGTTGAACCGCGGCCGGGCCGAACTGGCCCGAGTCCTTCGCAGGCACAAGGTGCTGGCATGACGTGCGCCGATTTGGAAACCCTGCTGTGCGACTACGTGGAAGGCACCCTCGCCGGACCGCAGCGCCTGCTCGTCGAGCGACACCTTGCCCAATGCGCTGCCTGCGCTGCGCAGGTGCGCGAGGCGCGCGCCGCCTGGCAACTCCTGCGTAGCATGCCGCGCGTCGAAGCGCCCCCGGAACTGGTCAATCGGATCCTTTTCCAGCTCCCCCCACACGCTGACGTTCGTACCCCATCCCCGGCGGGTCTGCGCGCCTGGTGCACCGTATCGCTGCGGGCGCTCGTCCAACCCCGTTTCGCCATGGGCATGGCCATGACGATCCTCTCTTTCTCGATTCTCGGGCGTTTTGCCGGCCTCGGCCCTCGCCAGCTCAGCCCCGCCGAGTTGCACCCTGCCCAGGTGATCCGGACTCTCGAGGACACGGCGTACCGGGCTTGGGACCGCGCCCGCAAGTTTTACCTCAGTCTCCGGGTCGTCTACGAAATCCAGAGCCAACTGCACGAGTGGTCCCAACAGCTCCGGGAGGAGGCGTCCCTCGCTGCGCCCGCCGAATCTTCGGAATCGCTGGCGCCCGCAGCGCCGTCCATCCGGTCTGAACCACACTCCCCCCAAGCCGGTCAGAGCAATAACCCTACAGGAGGCGCCAAGCCATGAACTGCGTCAACCATCCCCAATCCCCCGCGGTCGCCTACTGCCGGGTCTGCGGCCAGCCGCTTTGCGAAGCCTGCCGCCGCCTGGTCGCTGGCATCGTCTACTGCGAGCAACACACACCCCCGGCGACAAGAGCTGCGCCCACGCCCATCACACCGCCCGCTGGGACCTCTCCCGGGCTGGCGTTCTTGCTCGGGCTCATCCCAGGGGTCGGCGCCATCTACAACGGGCAGTACGCCAAGGGGCTGATCCACGTAGTCATCTTCGGCCTCCTGATCAGCCTCGTCAGTTCCGGAGCGGCATCAGGCTTGGAACCTTTGTTCGGCCTGTTGATCGCTATCTTTTACATCTACATGCCCTTCGAGGCGTACCACACGGCGCGCCGGCGGCAGCTCGGCCAGGCCGTGGACGAGTTCTCCAGCATCATGCCGCTTCGCAGCAGCGCCGGCGGGTTCCCCGCCGGACCCGTGCTCCTGATCGCGCTCGGCGTTCTCTTCCTGCTGCACAATCTCGATCTGCTGCGCATCGAGCGGCTACTGCGCTACTGGCCGGTTCTGCTCATCGTGCTGGGCGCCTACATGCTTTACTGCCGGCTCACCGGTAATTCCCACCAAGAACGCGAAAAACAGGAGGGCCCCGATGCTAACCGCTAATGCCGCGCTGCTTCGCGCGATTCGAGGCCCGCTCATGCTCATCACCTTGGGCGCCCTGTTCGCTTGGGACTACTCCGGAGGCCTGCCGTTTTCGCGCAGTTTCCCCGTGCTGCTCATTGTCTACGGCGTCCTGAAGCTCCTGGAGCGCACCGCCGGTGGCGCGGGCGTTTCCGATTACGGAGGTCAGCCATGAGGCCGCGCTCCCTCATCGGACCACTGCTCCTGATCGCCTTCGGCGCGGTCCTGCTCGCGCACACGCTGAACCCGCAGTGGCCTCTGCTCGAAATACTGGCTCGCTCCTGGCCCTTCGTGCTCATGGCCTGGGGCGTGTTGCGCCTGATCGAGATCCTCGCCTGGCGCTTGCGGAGGCTACCCCTGCCCGCCGCCGGCATGTCTGCCGGCGAATGGACCGCGGTGGTCCTGATCTGCGTGCTTGGATCCGGGCTGCACACCGCGTACCGCTACCGCCCATGGGAGCGCATCAGCGTCATCGCCGAAAAACGCTTCGAACTGTTCGGCCGCCCCTTCGACTTCCCCATCGCCGAGCAGCTTGTTCCCGCGCCTGCTGCCCCCCACCTGGTGATCGAGAACCTCCGGGGCAACTTCCGCATCACAGGCGCTGACGTCCGCGAAATCCGGGCCAGCGGCCGCAAGACCGTGCGAGCGCTGGAAAGCTCGGAAGCCACCGACGCGGATCGCCGCACGCCACTCGAAATTGCCGCAGCGGGCGACAAAGACAGGCTTGTGATCCGGACCAACCTCGACCGCGTGCCCTCGGATTTCCGCATCAGCGTGGACCTGGACATTGCCGTTCCCCGTAGCACCGTCGTCGAGGTGCGAGGGCGGGAAGGAGACCTCGAGGCCACCTCCCTGCAAAGCGTGTCCTTCACGGCTGACAACGGTTCGGTGCGCGCGACCAAAATCGCCGGGCCTGTGCGCGTCAACTTGGGCCGCGCCGCCCTGATCCGCCTGGAGCAGATCGCGGGCACTGCCGAGATCGTCGCCCGGCGCGGCCGCGATCTCGATCTGGAAGCCATCCGCGGCGCCGTGTCCGTGGAAGGCTTTTACTCCGGAGATCTCCGCTTCGCCGACATTGCCGGCCCCCTGCGTTTGCAAAACACTCAGTTCACCTTGCGCGTGCCCAGGATCGCGGGGCACGTTCATTTGGACCTCGGCGAGTTGACCGCAGTGCGCCTGGAAGGTCCCGTTTACTTCAGCAGCGCACGGCCTTGTGACGTCGAACTCGACGAGTTCAGCTCCGGCGCCGAGATCAGCCTCGACCGGGGTGACATCCGCCTCCGCCCCACCGCGACCCTCGGCCCCATCCAGGCCCGCACGCGCGGTGGCGATATCGAGCTCCTGCTGCCCGAATCAGCCACCGTCCAGTTGCACGCCCGGACCGCCCGCGGCAACGTGTTCAATCAGTTCGGTCCCGTTCTGCGCGAGGTGGACGAAGCCGCGCACGGGGCAACGCTTTCCGGCGGGGACTCCGGGCCCCGCGTGCAACTGGAGACAATGCGCGGCTCGATTACGGTGCGCAAAGACTCTGGCGCGCCGCTGTCGTCCGGCAAAGAACGGGAACGCGCTACGGTCGAAATCGAAACCGATCAGGGCAAGCTCCGCATTCAGCGGCACTGAGGGCGAGGCGGCAGCCGGCGCTCGCTATACTCGTCTCATGCAGCGCCGCACCTTCCTGGGTTGGAGCGCGGCGGCAGCCCTCGCCGAACGCCGCGCCGAGGCCGCCATTGCGCTGGCGGGCCGCGCCAGCAGCCACAATAATACGGCCCAGGGGCCGACAGGACGAATGAAAGCGGGCACCCAGCACGGCGACAGCGACGACATCCTCCGCACGCTGCCCGCCCTGGGCGTCAACCACATATGCGGCACGCTGCCTTCGCGGAAGCTCGATGAAGCATGGTCGGTCGAGGGCCTCTCCCGGCTTCGCGAGAGAGTCGAATCCTTCGGCATCCGCCTGGAAATGCTTCCCCTACCCTTGAGTTCGGTCTACATCACGCGCGCCGAGTATCCCCACATCATGCTGGGCAAGAGTCCCGAACGCGACCGAGAAATTGACCAGATCTGCCAGATGATACGCAATGCCGCCCGCGCCGGGATCCCCGCGCTCAAATACAACCTGACCATCCTCGGCGTGGTGCGGACCTCCGGTGCGCGGCCGCGGCGGCGCCCTTTACAGCAGCTCCGTCTACAACCAGGCGCGCCAGGAGCCGCCGCTCACCGAAGCCGGTCCGGTGAGCGCCGATGAGATGTGGGAGCGCATTACTTACTTTCTCAAGCGCGTCATTCCGGTGGCGGAAGAATACAAGGTGCGCATGGCCTGCCACCCGCACGATCCTCCCATGCCTGCGGACAAAGGCTTTCGCGGCGTTCATCGCGTGCTCGGCAGCGTGGAAGGGCTGAAACGTTTCATGGAAATCGTGCCTAGTCCCTACCACGGCCTGAACTTCTGCCAGGGCACCGTGGCCGAAATGCTCGAAGACCCAGGCCGCGAGATCTTCGACGTCATCCGCTACTTCGGGCAACGCAAGAAAATTTTCAACGTGCACTTCCGCAACATCCGCGGGGGCTTCCTGAATTTCCAGGAAACCTTTCCCGACGATGGCGATGTGGACATGATCCGGGCCATACGGGTCTACAAAGAAGTAGGCTACGACGGCATGATCATGCCCGACCACGTGCCGCGTATCCCGGGCGACGAAGGATCGCGCCAGGCCTTCGCCTTCGCCTTCGGCTACATCCGGGCCCTCATCCAGATGGTGTACTCGGAAGGTTGAGGGGGCGATCGTGATATGATGCCCACAGTGATGAGCGGGGCCAGCGAGCTTTTCCCCATGCGCTGGCCACCGAGCTGGCGCGACCCTGCCCTGCTGCGCCTCATCGAGCGGACGCCAATCAACGCCCTGCTCTTGCCACCGGACCCGAGCCTCGCCGCGGTGCGTGGGGCAGCGCTCGAGCGGGGCCTGGCCTGCCGGGAAGTCACAACGAGCGGAGAAGCTTCCCCCGGTCAGCTCAGGATCGTGCCGCGCTCGCAGTTGGATTGGAGCGACGGCGATGCCATAGTCGCCGCAGGCGAGTGCGTCTGGCCACGGGTTGCCGCCGAGAGCGCAGCCGAAGCAGGCCCCACAGGGGTGCCCTGGGTGGACTCCAACGGCTGGTTTGCGCAACTGGCGCGCACGATGCTCCCCGGCCGCCAGATCTGGTTGTTCTTCGATCCTCCAACCGACACTGCGCTGCGTCCCGAATCCTACTCTCTCGCCGTGGCCGACTCGGAGGCCTTCGGGGCCCGCTGGGCGATCGCGCTGGACAAGGACGGGCAGCAGCGGCCCGAGCGCGCAGTCTCCATCCTCCGTGCCATTTCTTCTGCGCTCGACTTTTTCGAGCGACACCAATGCTGGCGTTCCCTTCCCGTCCGCGCCGCTCTCGGCGTGCTCTCCGATTACGCGGGCGAGCATCGTCACGTGGCTGAAGAGATCCTCAACCTGCTCGCACGCCGCCACGTGCCTTTCCGCGTGCTGGACAAGCGAGCGCCGGCCAGGCTGCGCCTGCAAGGCCTGAAGGCCTTGATTTACCCCGATCCGGATCCTCCCCCGCAAGCGCTCAAGCGCCGGCTGCTGGCTTTCGTGCACGAAGGCGGACTGCTCATCGCTGGCCCCGAATGGCGCGCGCCAACCGGCACGTCCGGGTCTGAGGACGTGCACCGCCGCTTCCAGGTCTTCTTTACCGGCAAGGGCCGGATCGCCATCGCCAGGGAACCCTTCACCGACCCCTACCTGGCAGCCCTCGACGCCCACCTGTTGCTCGGCCGCCGGCACGATCCGATCCGGCTGTGGAACGGCGGCTCGCTCAACGCGCACTACCTGGCTGACGCAGACGGCAAGGGCGCCGTGGTTCAGCTCGTCAATTACTCGACACGGCGGGCTGCGCATCCGGTGACACTCGGCGTGAGCGCAGGCTTCCGTCGCGCCTTGTTCTGGCAACTCGGGGCGGACCGGCCCAGCCCACTCGAAATCCTGCCCGCGCCTCAAGGCATCGAAGTGC
>JBMFPL010000030.1:0-16142 GCA_049969115.1 Bryobacteraceae bacterium
GGTGCAGATCCAGCGACAGACCATCGCTCACGTCCATCGCCGCGGTCGCGCCCAACCGCCGAAGGTAAGCGCCCAGCTCCAATCGCGGCTCCGGCCTCAGGTGCCGTTTCCACGCCGCCCCGCGGCGCGTCGCCAGTCCCAGCGCCGAGCCTCCCAGCCTCCCGGAAACGTAGATCTCGTCGCCCGGCCGCGCGCCCGAGCGCAGCAACGCCCTGCCCCGCGGCGCCGTGCCCACCACGACCATGTCGCAGGCCATCCGTTCGGCGCGCGCCAGATCGCCGCCCGCCAGCGTCACTCGCGCCGCCCGCGCTAGCCGCCGGAAGCCGCGAAAGAACGACTCCACCCAGCGCTCCGTTGTCCACGGCGCCAGCGCCAGCGAAAGCAGGCACAGCCGCGGCTTGCCGCCCATGGCCGCGATATCGCTCAGCCCACGCGCCAGCGCCTTCCAGCCCACCGCGGCCGCCGGGTGAGTCTCACGCAAGAAGTGCACCCCTTCGATGAGCCAGTCCGTGGTCAGCAGCAGGTCCTCGCGCGCTCCCGCGGGCCGATAGACAGCGCAGTCGTCCCCGATGCCCACCACCAGCCCGGGGGCGCTCCCGCGCCCCCCTCTGCGGATGCGCGCAACCAGGGTCCGCTCGTCCATCCCACTTCAGCACCGGTCGCCCAGTGTCAGCCCGACTGGCAGCTCCTCGCCGAACATTCGCTCCAGCGTCTGTGCGTCCAGTTCCTTTTCGCCCTCGACCACTGCCAGCAGTCGCTCCGCATCCGGCCGCCCGGCCAGCGCCCGCTTGACTTGCTCTCGCACCACCGGACTCAGGTCGCGCACGGGATCGCCGGTCTTGCGCGCCAGCGCCGCCAGGGCCTCCGCTGCGCCCGCCTCCGGCAGCAACGCCGTCACCCAACGCCCGACGACCGCGGGCGGCAGCACCTGGTCCGCCGGCCCATAGAAAAGCTGCCTCGCGCCCAGGCGCGCCAGGCACCAGAACCGCGTTGCCTCCGGCAGGCCCTGCTCGCCCGCCACCAGCGTCTCGCCGAGCTGGATCCTGGTCTGGATGGGCAGCAGCTCCAAGCTCGCCGCCGTCCGCCACAGTTCCCGCCACAGGCTGGGATTCACCCGTTGCTTGCGCCCTCCTCGCGGGAACAGCACCGGCGCCATGCGCTGGTAGAGCTCGGCCTGCTGGCTGCGGTTCAAGCCGCCCGCCAACCTTCCCCAGAAAATCCACCACTCGATTTCGTTCTGCACCTGATTGGCGAACAGCGGTCCCGCCAGCGCGGCGCGCCGCGCCTGTTCCACCCGCCAGTCATCGCCCGGATACCCGAATCCCGGCCGCAGGCAGAATCCTGTCAGATTTAGCCACCGCAGCTCGAAGGCAGGCGCCAGGCGACGCCCTTCGGCTACTTCCAACAGCGCCTCGGCGAGCTGTCGGATCGCTCCCAGCGGCCACGAATTCCGCCCCAGCGAAAGCGTTTGCTCCAGCCGCGAGGGCAACTGCTCCGGCGCCACCGCACCCGCTTGCTCGAACACCTGGCGGATCAGCCCAGCAGCGCGCTCCAGCGCCTCCTCGCTCACCACCGCCGAGGGCCGGCGCGCCGCGCGCTCTTGCTCGGGCCGCTTGCGCAACTCGAACTGCAAGCGCCAGCGGTGCTCACTGACGCGCGACTGGCACCAGATCTCCAGCGTCCCCACTTCGCTCAAACGCGCACCTAGCTTGACCGGAACCAAACGTTCGCCACGCTCGCCGAAGCGGATCATGGCGTGCAGCGGCGCGTGCTCGTGAAAGTCGCGCTCCCGTTCCTCCGGGCCGAACTCGACGATGTCCCCAGGGCGGTCGCCGGTGCGCGTCAGCGAGCTGTAGAGCCGGAACGAAACCGGGCGGTTCGCCACCAGTTGCAGGTTCTCTGGCTCGATTTCGATCGTGGTCCCTTCGTCCGCACCCCGCGGCACAAGGCACACCGCGCGCCGCCGCCCCGCCTCGCCTGCCACCTCCACATAGTAAGCACGCGGCAGCCCGCCCCGAACCATCACACCCGCGCCGGTCGTCCGCACATAGGCGTAATAGGCCGCGCCCACCGCCACCGCCAGATCCAGATCGCGGTTCTCCAGCACCAGCGGCGCCCGTCCGTACCAGCTCTTGACCACCTCCGCCACCCGCTGCCGACAGACCTCCGGAATGAAAAACCCGCCGTTGAACAGCAGGGCATCCACCCCGTCGCCCGCCTGTTCCGCCGCGTCCGAGAGGAAGGCCGCCAGGTGCCGTGTGATGGCCGGATCGGATTCGTAGGGCAGCCCCGTCTCCCGGAACAAATTCTCCTTTTCCTGTTTCGGTCGCTCCCACAGCTGGCAGAAGGGCAAAAAACCCTCCAGCGTCAGCTCCAGCACTTCCCCCCGCAGAATCTCGGTCTTGCGCGCCCCGCCCACCAGCGCGCTACCCACGCCCGTCACCGTGATCTCGTATTTCTCCAGCTTCGGATCGGTGAGCAGCCTTTCCTTGGCCAGGGTGCACTGCCGCCGCACCTGGTTGCGCTGCCGCAGCGAAAGTGGGACCCCCAGCTTGTGCTCCACCAGCCACGCCAGCGTCAGGTCCAGATTGTCCCCGCCCAGCAGCAGGTGCCGGCCCACCGCCGTGCGTGTGAACTCCACGCGGTCCCCCTCTCGCCGCACGCGGATCAGCGTGAAGTCCGAGGTCCCGCCCCCCACGTCCACCACCAGCACGGTCATGCCGTCGCGCAGCGCGCGCCGCGACTCGCTCAAATGGTGCGCGATCCAGGCGTAGAACGCGGCCGCCGGCTCCTCCAGCAGCGTGATCCGCTCCAGGCCCGCCTCTGTGGCCGCCGCCACGGTCAACTCGCGCGCCTCCTCGTCGAACGATGCAGGTACTGTGATCACCACGTCCTGCTCGCCCAGTGGCGCCCCCTGCACGCTCTGCCAGGCCTGCGCCATGTGCGCCAGGTAGCGCGCCGAAACCTCCACCGGCGACAGGACGCGTCCCGTCTCGGGCGAATCCCAGGGCAGGATTTTCGCCGTGCGGTCCACCTCGGGGTTGGAAAGCCATGACTTGGCCGAATGCACCAGCCGCGCGGGCACCAGCGCGCCTTGATCCCGTGCGTACGCCCCCACGTATTCGCGGTCACCCAGGAACAGGAACGAAGGGAGCACCCGCCGCGGCTCGATCACCCCCGCCGCCACGTACTGCGGAATCTCCAGGATCCTGACGGGCGGGAAGTCGGCCCCCGCAGCCTCACGCGGATCCACGAACGCGACCGCCGAGTTCGTCGTCCCCAGGTCGATGCCCACTTTCATGAGTGATCACCCGACCCTCGCGCCCCGCAGCGCCGGCGTTGCCGCGCAAAACTTCTTCTGCCCCTCACTCCACCTCGATTTCGGCCGGCGCCAGCAACGCGGCGTCCTCGCCCGCACCCTCCGGCGGCCACTGGATCCGCTCGGCGCGCCATCCCTTGTGACGCAGGATCCCGCCCTCCGGGCGCGCTCCCACGGGCACGTTGCCCACGAAGCGGACTGCCGCCGGAGCCCCCACCGCCGCCAGTTTCACATACGTGCCTTCCACCCCGTCGATCACAGGCGCGAGCCTGAGGTAGCGAAGCAGCGCTGCCCGGCAAGGCTCGTGCACCGACCGTGCCGCGGCCCCCACCTGCTCGTCGGTGTAAGCCGAGATGTCTTCCATCAGAAAATCCACCAAGCGCCCTTCGCGTTGGAGCAGCGCCAGCATTTGCAAGGCGCCATCAATCGCCCGCTCGCGCCGCTCCGCCGGCGCTGCCCGCTCCTGACGCGGCACTGCCGGCTTGCTCAAACCCAGCTCGCGCGCCAGTTCCTCGCTCAAGCGGCCGCTGCCCAGTACCATGAAGAAACACCGTATGGCCAGCAGCAAACGTTTCAACGGAACTCCTCCGGATCTGCCAGCA
This sequence comes from Bryobacteraceae bacterium, assembly GCA_049969115.1. Taxonomy (GTDB): domain Bacteria; phylum Acidobacteriota; class Terriglobia; order Bryobacterales; family Bryobacteraceae; genus DTHT01. The sequence goes on from JBMFPL010000030.1 coordinate 3,922, forward strand.
TAACAGGATCGTCCCCCTCCGGGCAGCCCGCTACCTCCCCGCGGCTAACCGCCGCAGAGGCTTCTCAGTTCGACTCCGAAATTGCTCCGTTCGCTGATTTTTGCTCCATTCGCCCTCTGCCCTGCCCAAAAATCATAAGAAAAAGCTGGGATTTCAGAGGGGCTGCCGAGTTCGGTTCCATCGGCCCGGCGCCCTGCTGCGAGGGATGCTATGAGCGTTGCTTCCTTTGACGTAGCTGTGCAGGATTTGGGAACGGGCGCTCACAGCAGCGTGCATTTCAAGCGCCCTGTCGAGCGCCCCTTCACCAGGGGGGAACGCGCCACCACCACGATCCTGTTCGGCGGCCTGACTTGGAAACATGAACGCCTCATTCAGGGCGTCCTGGAAGGCTTGGGCTACAAGGCCCAACCTCTGCCCACCCCCGACCGGCGCGCTTTCCAGACCGGCAAAGAGTACGGCAACAACGGCCAGTGCAACCCCACTTACTTCACCGTCGGCAACCTGGTCCGTTACCTGGAAAGCCTCCGAGCCCAGGGAGTTCCCCATCAGCAGATCCTGGACCGCTATGTCTTCTTCACCGCCGGCGCTTGCGGCCCCTGCCGCTTCGGCATGTACGAGGCCGAATACCGCCTCGCCCTGCGCAACTCCGGCTTCGACGGCTTCCGCGTCCTGCTGTTCCAGCAAACCGCCGGGCTCGATCAGGCTACACCCGACGCCGGACTGGAGATGAACCTGGAGTTCTTCCTCGGCCTGGTCAACGCACTCACCTTCGCCGACGTGCTCAACGAAGCGGCCTACGCCGTCCGGCCCTACGAAGTCAACCCCGGAGACACCGATTCCGCCTTGCAAAAGGCCATCGAGCACATGTACCAGGCGCTGCGCAACTGGCGCTGGCGCCGCGCGCCTGAGCGGTTGCCCGCTCGCCTGCGCCGCGCCGCCGACTGGACTCTCAAAATCCTCCAGCAGATCGCCGGTTGCCAACTCTATGCCGAGTTCCGTCGCGCCGCGCGCTTCCTCACCGAAATACCCGTGGACCGCCTCCGCGTCCGCCCCATCGTCAAGATCACCGGCGAATTCTGGGCACAAACCACCGAGGGCGACGGCAACTTCAACATGTTCCGATTCCTCGAACGCGAAAACGCCCAGGTGTTGGTCGAGCCCGTGGGCACTTGGATCACTTACCTCATCCACCAGGTCGTCCAGAAAAACCGCGACTGGAAGGGACTGGAAGAGGGCGCCCTGTTGCCCTCCGGGTGGCGTCTGCCCGTTCGCGCCCGCATCGAGGCGCGCTACCTTTGCAAGCAATTACCCCTCAAGCTCGCCGAAGCTCTCTTCCGGCGGCACTATGCCCGAGCCGCCGCTGCTCTCCAGGGTCTGGCGCACCCGCTGGCTGACCAATACGAACTCCAGCGGCTCGGCCATCCCTACTACAACTCGCGGGCGGGCGGCGGCGAGGGCCACCTCGAAGTGGCAAAAAACATTTACTACTCCAATCGTGACCTCTGCCACATGGTGCTCTCGCTGAAGCCCTTCGGCTGCATGCCCTCTACCCAGTCCGATGGCGCGCAGGCCGCCGTGGTCTCGCGTTACCCCGACATGATCTACCTGCCCATTGAAACCTCGGGCGAAGGCGAGATCAATGCCCACAGCCGCGTGCAGATGGCCCTGGGTGATGCCCGCCAGAAGGCTCGCCGCGAATTCGACGAGACTCTCACCCGAACCGGCCTCACCCTGGAGCAGTGCCGCGCCTGGGTCCAGGCTCATCCCGAAGTCACACGCGCCGGCTTCCGCGTGCCCAAAACGCCGGGAACCGTTGGCGTCGCTGCCAACTTCGTGCTGGAAATCGCACGGCGCATGGGTCGGGAGGTCCACGCATGAACGAGCCCCGCTTCTGGGTCGGTCTGGACGTCGGTTCCACCACCGTCAAGGCGGTGGTCCTGGATGGCGCCTCCCAACGCGTGGTCTGGCAGGACTACCAGCGCCACGAAACCCGGCAGGCGGAAAAGGCCCTGGAATTCCTCCAGCGCTTCGAGCGTGAAATCGAGGGCTTCCGGCCCGATCGGGCCCGCCTCTTTCTGACCGGCTCGGGCGGCGCCGCCATCGCCCGCCACGTCGGCGGCCGTTTCGTGCAGGAAGTCAACGCCGTTGCTCTGGCCGTGGAAAAGCTCCATCCCGAGTGCGGCTCCGTGATCGAGCTCGGCGGCCAGGACGCCAAGATCATCATCTTCCGCGAGGACCCCGCCAGCGGCCGGAAGAAAAAAATCCCCTCCATGAACGACAAGTGCGCCGGCGGCACCGGCGCGGTGATCGACAAGATCACCGCCAAGCTTAACCTCACCCCCCACCAACTGGCCTCCATGCGCTATCACGGCCTGCGCCTGCATGCGGTCGCCGGCAAGTGCGGCGTCTTCGCTGAAACCGACATCAACGGCCTGCAAAAATGCGGCGTCCCGCCCGAAGAGCTGATGGCCTCGCTGTTCGAAGCCATCGTCATGCAAAACCTCACCGTGCTCACGCGCGGCAACACGCTGCGCCCCGTCGTGCTGCTGCTGGGCGGCCCCAACCGCTACATTCCCGGCTTGCGCGAGTGCTGGCAGCACCACATCTCCAAAATCTGGCGCGAGCGCCGCGTGCCCCTGCCCGAAGGAGCGCAACCTGAAGAACTCATCCGCGCCCCCGAAAATGCCGAGTACTTCGCCGCCATCGGCGCCATCGAGTTCGGCCGCCAGCAGGACGACGACAGCGGCCTCTATCTGGGCTACGAACGACTCGCCTGGTACGTCAACGGCGGGCGCGAACAGGAAAAGGCGGCTGGCGCGGCCCCAGCCCTCATCGGCAGCCGCGCCGAACTCGAACATTTCCGCCGCCGTTACAGCCCGCCGCCCTTCCAGCCCGCGCCCTTCGCTCCCGGCCAGCTCGTCGAAGCCTATATTGGCCTGGACGGCGGCTCCACCTCGACCAAGGCCGTGCTGGTCTCCGCCGGGCCCGAACGCTCCGTGCTGGCCAAAGCCTATCAGCTTTCGCGCGGCAACCCCATCGAAGACGCCATCGCCATCCTCCAGAAACTCGAGCAACAGGTCGTCTCCCAAGGCGCTCGTCTGGCGGTGCGCGGCCTCGGCGTCACCGGCTACGCCAAGGACATCCTCAAGGACGTGTTCGCCGCCGACGCCGCCATCGTCGAAACCGTCGCCCACACCCAGGCCGGCCTGCACTTTTTCCCCGACGTGGACGTCATCTGCGACGTCGGCGGCCAGGACATCAAGATCATTTTCCTCAACAACGGACGGGTCAAGGACTTCCGCCTCAACACCCAGTGCTCGGCTGGCAATGGATATTTCCTGCAATCCACCGCCCAGGCCTTCGGCTACCGGGTGGAAGAGTTCGCCGACGCCGCCTTCCGCGCCTCCGCTTACCCAGAGTTCGGCTACGGCTGCGCCGTCTTCATGCAGTCCGACATCGTCGATTTCCAGCGCCAGGGCTGGCGCGCCGAGGAGATCATGGCCGGTCTGTGTGCCGTGCTGCCCAAAAACATCTGGCTCTACGTGGCCCAGATCCCCAACCTCGCCTCCCTCGGCCAGCGCTTCCTCCTTCAGGGCGGCACCCAGTACAACCTGGCCGCCGTCAAGGCCCAAGTCGATTTCATCGAAGCGCGCTTCAAGGCCGAAGGGCGCCGCCCCGAGGTCATCGTCCACCCGCATTGCGGCGAAGCCGGCGCCATCGGTGCGGCCCTGGAGGCGGCGCGCGTCGTTGAGCAGGGAGGCCCTACCAGCTTCATCGGCATGGACGCCGTCCGCGAGATCCGCTACAAAACCACGCGCAACGAGGACACTCGCTGCTACTTCTGCAAGAACAACTGCCTGCGCACCTTCATCGACGTCAAGACCCCTGTCATCTCCGATCCCGCCCGGATCCCCGTGCGCACCAAGGTCCCCATCGAGCCTGGCGCGCAGCGCCTCATCATCGCCACCTGCGAAAAGGGAACCGTCGAGGACCTCGAGCAGATGCGCCTCATCAAGGACGCGCTCGATCGCGTCAAAAACGACAATCCCAACTTCGCCGAGATCGCTTCGCGCGCGTTCTTCCGCATTCCCGATCTGCCCCTGGTGGCTGACGCCCCGCCGCGCTGGGCTCTCACCGCTTCGCAGAAGGCCCGCCGCCAGGCCATCGAACGCCGCGCCCGCCTGCGCATCGGCATTCCCCGCGTGCTCAACATGTACTCCCTCGCTCCCCTGTTTACCGGCTACTTCGTCTCCCTCGGCATCCGCGCCGAGAACATCGTCTTCTCCGACTACACCTCGGACACCCTCTATCGCGAGGGCGCCCGGCGCGGCGCCATCGACCCTTGTTTCCCTTCCAAGCTGGGCATTCCCCACGTGCACAATCTCATCTACGTGCACCACGCCAGGCGCCCGCTCGATGTGATCTTCTTCCCTATGGTGGACGACCTGCCCAGCGAGCTGGTCGCCACCGTGGGCTGCCGCGCCTGCCCGACGGTCGCCGCCACGCCCGAGTCCGTCAAGGCCGCCTTCACCAAGGAAGGAGACGTTTTCCGCGAGCACGCCGTCCTGTTCCTCGACACCTTCCTCAACCCCGCTCACCCGCGCATGTTCGAGCGCCAGATGTTCCAGCAGTTCCGCGACCTGCTTGGACTCTCCCCCGAGGAGAACGCGCGCGCCGTCCAGCAGGGCTACGCCGCCCTCGAGCGCGTCCGCCGCGAGCTCCGCCGCGCCGCGCGGGAAACCCTCGACCGCCTCGAGCGCGAGGACCGCATCGGCATCGTCTTGCTGGGCCGCCCCTACCACAACGACCCGGGCATCCATCACGGCCTGCCCGAGGAATTGCAGAAGCTCGGCTACCCCATCTTCACCCAGGACACCCTGCCCGTGGACGAGGACATCCTCGAGCGCCTGTTCGGCGAGGAGGTCCGCCGCGGCGAGATCCCCCATCCCATGGCTATCACCGATGTCTGGAAGAATTCCTACAGCGAAAACACCTCGCGCAAGCTCTGGGCTGCCAAGTACGTCGCCCGCCATCCCAACCTCGGCGCTCTCGAACTTTCCAGCTTCAAGTGCGGCCACGACGCCCCCATTTACTCGGTGGTCGAAGAGATCATCGAGATGAGCGGCACCCCCTACTTCTGCTTCAAGGACATCGACGAAAACAAGCCCGCGGGCTCCATCAAAATCCGCATCGAAACTATCGCTTACTTCCTGGCCCGCTACCGCGAGGATCTGGTCGCGCGCAGGCAGGGCCGCGCGCCCGCCGCACAGCAAGTTGACCCGGCCGCTCGTCGCCGCCTGGCCGAGAAAATTGCCGTGCTGGAGACCGACCGCAACATCCGTGCCGCCATGCAGCGCGGGGCGTTGCCGCGCATCGATGTCCCCCTGGGCACCCTGGCTACCTCTGCGCCGTCCGCCCAGCGCCTCGCCGCCGACTGAGAGCTTCCATGCGTGCAAGTTTCACCCAATCGGGCAAAGCAAAACCGGCAAATCACTCAGAGGAGGAAGAATGCACCACCCCGTCAAGTACCTGGAAAAAGCATTGACCCTCGCCGCCACGGCGGCCTGGGCGGTCTTTGACCGGCTCAATCGGGTCCGTCCCAATCCCAGCTTCACCCCCGCTTGGTCCGACCGGCCCCTGCTCAAGTCCTGGCAGAAGGTGAAGCCCCCGCTGGGATGGCCCCGCGAAACCGACTCCCTCTGTCCCAAGTGCGTGCCAGAGATCCGGCGCGAAATCCTCGAAGGCCGCCGCCCCCTGAGCGACCTCATCCAGGGCCGCCCCGGCCACATCAAGGCCTGGATCGTCGAGCGCGACGGCAAGATCATCATGGAGAAGGACTGCCCCGTTCACGGGCATTTCGAGGACGTCCTATCCATCGATGTCGAGTTTTTCCGCCACCTGGAACAGACCTACCCCGGCAGCGACATCGTCGCCCACCAGGACGCCCACCTGCACCGCCACGGCATGAGCACCATCCGCTACGGCCGCGGCGCCGTGCTCACCATCGACCTCACCAACCGCTGCAACATGATGTGCGACCCCTGTTTCATGGACGCCAACCAGGTCGGCTTCGTCCACGAGCTTTCCTGGGACGAGATCCGCAAGCTGCTCGACGACGCCATCTCCATCAAGCCTCGCCGCCAGCTCTCCGTCCAGTTCTCGGGCGGCGAACCTACGCTCTCGCCCTACTTCCTCGACGCCATTCGTTATGCCCGCAAACTCGGCTACAACAGCGTGCAGGCCGCCACCAACGGCATCGCCTTCGCCCGCAGCTACGAGTTCTGTCAGGCCGCGGCCGAAGCCGGCCTGCGCTTCGTCTACCTCCAGTTCGACGGGATCGGCGAGGGCGCCAACGCCCACCGTCGCGTGGGCAACCTCTTCGAGGTCAAGCTCCAGGCCATCGAAAACCTGCACAGGGCCGGCGTGGAAATTGTGCTAGTCAGTACCATCGTCAACGGCATCAACAACGAACAGGTGGGGCGCATCATCCAGTTCGCCCTGGATAACCCCGACAAGATCGCTTTCTGCGCCTTCCAGCCTGTGTCCTTCACCGGTCGCGACGAGGAGATCACCGACGAGCGGCGCCACGCCCAGCGCTACACCCTCTCCCACCTGGCTCACGACGTCAAAAAGCAGCTCGCTCTGGGCGAACCCGCGCGCGACTGGTTCCCGCTGTCCTTCTTCAGCACCTTCTTTGATTGGGCCGATCTCGTCCACGGCCCCTCTGCCCAGTGGGGCAACATCAACTGCGGCTGCCACCCCAACTGCGGCGTGGGCATGGCCCTCATGGTCGACAAGAAGACGCGCGAGGCCGTCCCCGTCACCGCCTTCATGAATGCCGAGCAGGTGGCCCGCGACGTCATGCGCGTCAACGACGCCGCCCGCGGCCGCTTCCTTTCCATTCTCGGCATGGCTCTGGCCCTGGTGCGCAACTATGACCCCTTCCGCGCACCCAAGCACTTCCGCCTCCATCACCTCCTTATGAAGGCCGACAAGACCTTCGGCGCCACAGGGCGCGACTACGGCAAAGTGGGCCCCGACCGAACCCGGGCCGACATCGAGCGGCGCCGCGCCGATCGCTGGAATTTCCTCTTCATCGCTGGCATGTGGTTCCAGGACCTGTTCAACTACGATTTCCGCCGCACCGAACGCTGCGTGATTCCCTACGCCACTCAGGAAGGGGAAATTTCCTTCTGCGCTTACAACACCGGCATCGGCTGGCGCAAGATCGTCGAGCGCATGCACATGACCGCCACGCTGGCCAAATGGTACCAGGAACACGGCCGCCACGAGATCTTCACCGGAGGCCGTTGCGTGCCGCTCGACAAAGTCGAACACAGCCTCAAGGTGCGTTCCGAGCTGATCACCATCGAGCCGCAGCGCGATCTGGACCTGCTGGGCGTGCCCAAAACCGCGCGCGAGGAGAAGCTCCGCGCCCGCGACGCACGCCGGTGCACCCCGCTCGATGGCCGGCTGGTGCAGATCCAGGCTGCGCGTCCGGCGCCCGACGAGGAGGAAGCCACCGTCCACTCGTCCTGATTCTGTCCAGCTCCTGTTGCGTTCCTGTCGAGCCATATGCCGGACACGAATTGGACAAGCCTTCGCCTCCGCCTGCGGAGGCGCTGGATCGGGTGGCTGCGTCTGGCCCGTGAGCTCCGCATGATCGCGGGCGGCCTACTCGACACCGGCCACCCGATCCTGGCTCACCTCATCGTCACGCGTCGCTGCAACCTGACCTGCGCTTACTGCAACGAGTACGACCGCGTATCGCGCCCCGTCCCCCTCGAGCTGCTGCTGGAGCGGGTGCACCGGCTCGCCCGCCTGGGCACGCGCGTCATCACGCTCAGCGGCGGCGAGCCGCTGCTGCATCCCGAGCTCGAGCAGGTGGTGGCGCGAGTCCGCCGCCACGGCCTGCTGGCCGGCATGATCACCAACGGCTACCTGCTCACCGAGCAGCGCATCCGCGCGCTCAACCGCGCCGGGCTGGACCACATGCAGATCAGCATCGACAATGTCGAGCCGGACGAGGTGTCCAAAAAGAGCCTGCGCGTGCTCGATCCCAAGCTGCGCCTGCTCAGCCGCCACGCCGACTTCCACATCAACATCAATGCCGTGCTGGGCTCGGGCGTGCGCAACCCCGAGGATGCGCTGGCGGTGGCGCGGCGCGCCGTGGAGCTCGGCTTCAGCTTCACTGTGGGCCTCATCCACGACCCCGACGGCCGCCTCAAGCCTCTTGGTCCCAGCGAGCGCGAGGTGTACCGCCGGCTGAACGACCTCGGACGCGTCAGTTACTCACGTTTCCACCACTTCCGCCGCAATCTGGTGGAAGGCAGGGAAAACCGGTGGAGGTGCCGCGCCGGGGCGCGGTACCTGTACGTGTGCGAGGAGGGTTTGGTCCATTACTGCTCGCAGCGCCGCGGGCGGCCGGGCAAACCCCTGGCCGAATACTCGCGCGAGGATCTGCGCCGCGAGTTCTATCTGGAGAAGCCGTGTGCGCCGCGGTGCACGCTGGCTTGCGTCCACCAGGTCTCGCTGATCGACGCCTGGCGCGCGCCGCAGAACCCCATGCCCGCGCTTGGGCCCTTGGAGGTGGAACGGCCCCTGGGCTGAGCGCGGCCTCGCCTTGCAGGCAGCTTGGTGAGGGCTCCGTAGCTGCGGGCACGCTTGACTTGCGCCGCGCGGAGTGAGACCGTTAATTAGGAAGCCTTTCCGTGAGGAGGCCGACCATGAGGGGTACGTGGTGCGCAGGCTTGGCCTTGGCCCTGGCGGCGGCGACGCTCTCAGCCCAGCCCAAAAAGCGCGTGGCCGTGCTCGACTTCGATTACGCCACGGTGCGTTCCAGCGTGGCCGCGATCTGGGGAACGGATCGCGACGTGGGCAAGGGTATCGCCGACCTACTGGTGGAAAAACTCGTGCAAGGCGGCGTCTACACCGTGGTCGAGCGCAAAGCGATCGAGAAGGTGCTGGCGGAGCAGAATTTCTCCAATAGCGACCGCGCCGATGCCACAACCGCGGCGAAAATCGGCCGCATCCTCGGTGTGGACGCCATCATTATCGGCAGCATCACCCAATTTGGGCGCGACGACAAAGCGACCACCCTGGGCGGCGGCGGTTTCGGCGGCATCACCCGGCGTTACGGGCTGGGTGGCATCCAGCGGCGCGAGGCCAAAGCGGTGGTGGACGTGACCGCCCGCATGATCTCGACCGATACCGCGGAAATCCTCGCCGTCGGCCATGGCCAGGGTGAATCCACCCGCTCGGGCACGTCGCTGCTGGGAGCGGGCGGCAGCTCGGGCGCGGGCGGCGCCGGCGCCTACGACTTGACCAGCAAGAACTTCGCCGCCACCCTCATCGGCGAGGCGGTGCACAAGGCGGTCAACCAGCTCAGCCAGGAGCTGGAGGCGGGCGCGGCCAGGCTCCCGGCGCGCGTGGTGCAGATCAACGGCTTGATCGCCGACGTCAGCGGCAACACCGTGATCCTCAACGTGGGCAGCCGCGCAGGCGTCAAAGTGGGCGACCGGCTCCAGGTGCGCCGCAAGATCCGCGAGGTCCGCGACCCGGCCACCGGCAAGGTGATCCGTGCGCTGGAGAACACCATCGGCGAGGTGGTCATTACCGAGGTGGACGAGGTGTCCGCCGTGGGAACTTACACCGGCGGGACGCCGCCCAAGGTGGGCGATGCGGTCCGCAGCCAGTAGCCGTCCTTCTTTCAGAACCGTTTCAAACTGCGCAGGATGGCGGCGGTGTCACCCCCGCCGGGCAGCTCGACGTAGTGCAGGACCTGCCAGTTGCGATCCACGGTGCCGATGTAGCGAGCCTGGTTGCGGTTGGGGCCCATCAGGATGACCGAATAGCCGCGCTGGGAATAGGTCAAGCGCTGGTACTGGATCTCCCCTTCCGCCGAGCGCCAGCGTTCTTCCTCCGGGGGCCCCAGTTTTTTCACCACCGTGTGGTAGTCGTCCAGCCGTGTCAACTCCAAGTACGCCTGGTCCCTGGCTGTGAACACTACGCGCGAACGCATCGGCCCGATGCGGAAGACGGTGACGATGACGATGAAAGCAAGCAACCCGCCGCCCAGGACCGCGGCGATCAGCCGGCCGATGCGCGATTCCGTCGAGGTAGCGCGTGGTGGGTGGATGGGAGGCGGCGGCTCCCGCTCCTGCTCTGGCGGGTAGCGCAACGGCCCGGGTGGCGGCGGCATGGAGATGACGCGCCGCTCGTAAGGCCAGACGGCGCCCGCCTTGTATTCCAGCTCCCGCGTCAGGCCCACGATCATCACAGGCTGGTCCACCCGCGAGATTTCACCGAAGTACCGTCGCGGGATCCAGACCTCGATGTTGTCCCGCGTGTTGGCGACCAGGATCTCGGACCAGGTGGCGCGGCGCATGCGCCACTCGTTATGCTCCACCCCGACGATGGGAGGGTAGAAGGCAAACGGCCGGCTCGCCAGGTGCTCCAGCCACTCGGGCGAGGACGGATCGGACATGCGCGCCTCCCATCTTACCGCGACGGGCCTCAGTCCAGACCCAGCCGCGCCAGGATGGATTCCACGTCGGCAGGCTGCACGATCACCTCCTCGCGCAAGGCGCCGGGCGAAGGCCGCGCGTCAAAGGCCTGGAAGAGACTCATCTTGGCCAGGGCGTACCGCTCGGTCGAGCTGAGGGTGCGCCGGCGGCGCTGCTCGGAGTCGCGCAGGGCGCGCCGGCCCACGAAAACAGAAACAGGAAAATATGTTTTACCGTCGGCGCTCACCGCGAACACGTACTGCGCGCCCTTGTCCAGGCCGCGCCAGGCCGCGCGGCAGCCTTGGTAGTAGTACTGGTAGACAAAGCCCGAGGCCGCCGAGTAATGCTTCAGGCGCCGCACGGCGGGGGCACCCGCCAGTCGCGGTTCCGGCCTGAGGCGGCGCAACCAACCGAACACGGCTGCTCCTGTTACAAGAGGGCCCGCTCCTGGTCGTCCCAGGCCGGCTCACGCCGCTCCAGCACGGCGCGGATCAGCGCTTCCTTCTCCCGCACCAGCCGGTAGCGCGCGTTCTGGTCTAGATCCCAGGCCAGGCGCACCGGGCGGCCTTCGCCGTCCACCGCGGTCAGCAATTTGTAAATGTAGAGCGCCTTCAGGTCGTAAAAGGAGACGGGCAGGCCCGACTGGCGTCCCGCCGACTCCACCGTGTGCTCCTCGTCGGGATGGGCCAGCAAGTACTCGAGCAAGTTGCGGTAGGCGGGATGAGTGCGGCAGAAGTTATCCAGTCGGACCCACTCCTCGCGCGTGAACGACATATATCCCGATTGTCGCAGAAGCGCGGCCCGGGCGGGAGGGATCGCCCCTCAGCGCAGCCTGACGCGGGCCAGGTAAATCGCCGCCTTGCCCTCGTGGGAGGAGTAGTAACTGACCCAAAGCAAGCCCTCGTGCCAGACCAGGCCCGCGTAACCGGTGTCGCCGCCGGAAGGCAGCACGAGAAACTCCTCGAGGCGGCGAGCCCGCGGGTCGAGCCAGCAGAGGCTGGTGCGTTGCCGGCCATCGTACAGGCGCACGGCGGCCACCCAGCGGCCGTCGGGCAGGCGGATCATGTCGGGACCGCCGATGCGAACGCCCAAGTCCTTCCAGGTCCACAGGCGGTAAGGTGGGGGCGCCGTCCCCAGCAAAGCCGTAGCCGGCGGATCGTCGCGGCGCAGCAGGCAAAGCGCGGTTCCGTCGGGCTGAAAGCGCACGGCGCTCTCGTTGGCGTAACCCTCGCTGTAAAGCACAGGGACCAGTGTTTCGAAGCGCCGCCCGTCGCGGCTGCGGTACAGCCTCGTAATCTGGCGGTTGTATCCCACCGAGTAGGCGGTGCGGCCGCGCCAGGTGACCCGCCATAACCACAAGTTCGGTTCGCCGACGGGTTCGGGCCCCGTCCACTGCCGACCGTCCCGGCTGAACCAGACCATGGAGACGCCCGGCGCGCCCTCCGCTTCGCGTTGCACGGCGTAAGTGGTCAGCATCAAGCGTCCATCCGGGGTCACCGTCATCTTGGGATCCCGAAGGTCGCGGCCAGCGATTTCCAGCCGCGCACCGGATTCCCATTGGCGGCCATCGCGCGAGGCCAGCACGCGCAAAGCGCCATCCGGGGAGACGTGGCGGCCGGCTTCGCGGAACGCGAGCAGCCACTGGCCGCGGTAGCGGACCAGGTCAGTGAAGGCGTTGTGGGGCGCCCGGTCCCAGATCTTGCGAACCTCGACCAG
>JBMFPL010000031.1:0-16031 GCA_049969115.1 Bryobacteraceae bacterium
GAGGCGCAGCCTATCCTGCGCGACGTGCGCGTGGAGGGCAGGTCCTTGACGCTGGCGCTGGAGATTGCCGGGGCGCAAGTCGAGCGCCTGCTGGCGACGTTCCGTGCACCCGCGAAGACGGCCACCACGCCTGCGGCCCCGCCGGAAGGCGGCGTGACCATCTACTCGTCGCCGAGCGACATGGGGGTGATCCAAATCCCGGCGCCGGCCGCTCCGAAATGAGGCCTGCGCGGTCGAGCCTGCACGGGCGGGGTTGCTATACTAGCCATTTCAGGCGTCTCTCGAAGTCTCCGCAGATATGAAATCCTGGGCGGTTCTGTTGCTGGTCACGGTTGCCGCGCGCGGCGCTGATTTCATCAGCGGGCAGGCTGCCCGGCTGGTGATAGGCCAGCCGACTTTCACCAAGCAGGACCCGAATCCTTCGGACGTCATCCTGGGCGCCGTGAGCGGTGTGGCCTACGCCAACGACACGCTGTTCGTCTGCGATTCCAACCGCATCGGCGCCAGTCCGGTGAACAACCGGGTGCTCGTCTACAAGAACCTCTCGCAAATGCTGCCCGCGCCCACGGCGGATCTAACTTACGACCGCCGCTGCCCGGTTTGCACGGGGCAGGCCACGCTGGTGCTGGGTCAGCCAGACTTCACGACGACCGAATGGAGGGTCGGGCCGGACGGCTTGCGTTCGCCGAACGCGGTGGCTTCGGACGGCCGCATCCTCGCGGTCGCCGACACCGACAACAACCGGGTGTTGATCTGGTTCTCGATTCCCACCAGCAACCAGCAGCCGGCCGATGTGGTGGTGGGCCAGCCCGACTTCAAGACGGTGACGCCGAACACGGGCACCGGTGACATGCGCGTGCCCGGTCCCAGGACGCTGCGCGGGCCGGAAGGCGTGTGGATCCAGGATGGGCGCCTGTTCGTAGCCGACACGGGCAACGACCGCGTGTTGATCTGGAACCGCATTCCGCGCGAGAACTTCGCCCCGGCCGACATCGTGCTGGGCCAGAAGGATTTCGGTACCGGGGCGCAGGTGGACCTGTTCAAGGCGCCTTTCAACCCGCAAGCGGACACCATGCTTTCGCCGGTTTCGGTGACCTCGGACGGCCAGCGGCTCTACGTGACCGATCTGGGCTACAACCGGGTGCTCATCTGGAACTCGATTCCCACGCGCAATGCGCAGCCTGCGGACGTTGTGGTCGGCCAGCCCGATATGACCAGCGGAGTGGCCAACAATGTTGGGAAGCTTTGCGAGCCGACGGGGCAGAACGAGGAAGGCAAGAACATTTACCCCAAGATGTGCTTGGCGTCGCTGGATTTCCCTCGGTTCGCGCTCTCGGACGGCCAGCGGCTGTTCATTGCTGACGGCGGCAACGACCGGGTGCTGGTGTTCAACCGGATCCCGACCGAAAACGGGGCCGCAGCCGACGTGGTGCTGGGCCAGATCGCCGGCACCATCAACCAGGCGTCGGACTCGGCTTACGAGCTCCGGCGTTCCAGCGCGGATTCGCTGCGCACGCCGCTCTCGCTGGCCTGGGACGGCGAGAACCTCTATGTGAGCGATCCCTTCAACCGGCGGATCATGGTGTTCACGGTGGCCGAGCGGCACTTGCCAGTGACGGGCGTGCGCAATGCCGCCAGCCGCGAAGTCTACGCGGTGGGTTACCTCAGCTTCTCGGGCACCGTCAAGGAAGACGACGAGATCACGCTCACCATCAAAGACAAAGAATACAAGTACAAGATCGTCAAGGGCGATAGTTTCCAAAGCATCATCCGCAAGCTGGTGGAGCTGATCAACGCCGGCGACGGAGATCCCAACGTGCTGGCGACGCCCAACTACGAGCTCGACGCGATCATTCTCACGGCGCGGATGGCGGGGGAGGCAGGCAACGAGATCGAGATTTCGGCAAAGACTTCCGAGAACGCGCAGATCGCCATCAACACCAGCGGGGCCAAGCTCAGCGGCGGCGGGGACGCGGCCAAGATCGCGCCGGGAACCATCGTCAGCATCGTGGGCGACGATTTGGCCGATTTCGCCGAGAGTGCGCCGCCCGAGGCCGATCCGCTGCCCACCGAGCTGGGCGGGGTGCAGGTTTACTTCGACGGGATCAAGGCGCCGCTGCTTTACGTTTCGCCCACCCAGATCAATGCGCAGGTTCCCTACGAGGTTCTGGACACGACCAGCATCAACGCCTACGTGCGCACGCGGCACCGAGACGGGCGGGTGTCGGTGACCACCCCGATCGCGGTGCCCATCATCAAGTCCAACCCGGGCATTTTCGCCTTCGACGGGCCTGACCCAAGGCCGGCCGTGGCCTTTCACGCCAGCAGCCACGCCTCCGGTACGGTCTCGGTGGACGGGACCGCGAAGGCGGGCGACGTGGCCACGGTGATCATCGAGGATCGCGAGTACAGCTACACGGTGCAGGAAGGCGACACGCTGGAGACCATCCGCGACGCGCTGATTGACTTGATCAACCAGGATCCCAAGGTCTTCGCGTTCAAGGCGGGGCAGTGGACGCGCATCCGGCTGCGGGCGCGCATGCCCGGCCCGGAAGGCAACGGCATCGTGTACTCAGCCAAAGCTTCCGAGGGCGCGCAAGTGATCATGACGCCCACCACGCCCGCGCTGTGCTGCGCCAACGTGGAGGGCGCGCTGGTGACGCCCGACAACCCTGCGCTGCCGGGCGAGACCATCTACGTGTACGCCACGGGGCTGGGAATCATCAAGCCGGACGAGGCGCGGGAGGCGCTGGTGACCGGCGCGCGCTATAAGGGACCCGAGATCAACGAGCCGCTCGATTTCGTATCCTCGCTGGCCGGAGGCAAGACGGCGAACGTGCTGCTGGCGGCCATGGTGCCCGGGCAGGTAGGCATCTACCGGGTGGATCTGGAACTGAACTCCGACCTTCCCACCAATCCTTTCACGCAGGTGACCATCGCCCAGGACGTCCACGTCAGCAACATCGTGACCATACCTGTGGTCAATCCCAATCCATCGCAGCCGTGACGGGCGTTAGGGCGGGAGCGGCGCCGGCTCGGAAGATAGAGCGCGCGGGTTTGAAGTTGTTTTTGCTGGGTCTGGTCGCGTGCGTGGGCGCGCCGGCCGGCGAGATTCACGGCGTGGTGCTGGACAGCGCGAGCGGGCGCGCCGTGGCCAGGGCGCAGGTGACGCTGGAGCGGGTCCTAGGCGGGGGCGGGGCTGAATCGCGGAGCGCGCTGAGCGACAGTCGCGGGCGGTTCTCGTTCACGGGCCTGGCTGCGGGGGCGTACCTGCTGAGCGCGCAGCGGGCGGGGTACCTGCGTGCGCGTTACGGGCAACGTCGCTGGGACGGCGCGGGATCGCCGGTGGTTTTGTCGGCCGAAGCCCAGTTTTTCGCCGAGATCCGTTTGCACCGGCCGGGCGTGATCACCGGGCAGATCCTGGACGAAAACGGCCTGGGCATGGCGGGGCAGGCCGTCTATGCCTACCGGGCCGGCGAGCGGCCGCTGAAGATCGCCGCGGCCGCGGTGAGTGACGATCGGGGCGTGTACCGGCTGACAGGATTGCAGCCCGGCAATTACTACGTACGCACCGGGCCGCGCCAGCTCGAGGACGGTCGCGGCCTTTTGCCGACCTTCTTCGGGCAGACGCCGTCGGTGGCGGCAGCGCGCGTAGTCGAGGCGGGCCTGGACCGGGAAACCTCGGGAGTGGACATCGAGCCGCTGCCGGGCCGCCTCGCTCGCCTGGCAGGCCGCGTGACGGCAGGGCCCGCCACGGTCGCCTTGTTTTCCGAGACGGGCAAGCGGGAATACCAGGCCGGGCCGGACGGCGGGTTCGTTTTCGATGAGCTGGCGCCCGGCCCGTACCAGCTTCTTGCCGTGACCACGCACCGGCCCTTGCGCGCGGCGTGGGAGCGACTGATGGTGGGCGAGGGCGGCGCCGAAGTGACGCTGGAGCTGGCGCCGCTGGCTTCCTTGCGCGTGGAGTGCGAAGGCAAGAGCGGGCTGCGCGTGGAGGCCGAGCGGACCATGGTCTTCCTGCTCAGGCAAGAGCCTCCCGAAGACAATCCGCTGCACGTCCGCGGAGGGCAGACCATCAGCCTGCTGCCCGGCGTTTACCGCGTGGCGGTCTCGGCGCCCCTGGATTACTACGTGGCCTATGTGAGGTGGCCGCGGACTTCGGTGGGACCGGCGGTGTTCGAAGCGCCGCCGGGGGCTGTGCTGGAGCTGGCGGTGGTGCTTGACAAACGCCCGGCCGCGATCACCGGGCGCGTGGTCGATGTCGACGGCAAGCCGGTGGCGGGGGCGCCTGTGTTCCTGTTGGCGCTGGATCCCGAACAGCAGCGGCTGATGGAGGGGACCCGTTCGGCGCGCAGCGATCACAGGGGCGAGTACCGCTTCCATGGCCTGGCCCCGGGCCGTTACCGGCTACTCAGCTCGTTTGAGATCGAGCGGCCTTCGGAAAGCGACTGGGCGGTCGCGGAAACCAGTACGGTAAGCGTGGAAGAGGGACAGACGGCGAGGCTCGACTTGAAGCTGGCCGGTGGGCTCTAGCGTGCGCTCGCGGGCTGGGCCGCAATCTTTTCCGCGGTGAGCGTGAGCAGGCAGCGCGCGGGCGACGGCAAAGCCAGCTTCCCCTGGTCGGAGCGACCCGCGGGGCGCTGCTGGAACCACGATGCTTCGGTAGTGAGGGTGGCGGTCCAGGCGGCTTCCGGCAGGCCTTCCAGCTCGAGGGTGCGCGCGGCGCCCAGGTTGAGCACGTGAACGGCGTACCCGGTTTGCGAGCGGAAGGCGGAGGCGAGGACCTCGGGCTGATCCGAGACCACTTGGAGCAGCTCGCCGGGCTGGGGCGTCAGGTCCGTGAAGTGCTTTATCAGCCAGAAGCGGGCGGTGGGTTCGATGCCGCCATCATGGCGCACGCGCACCAGGCTGTAGTCGTTGGTAAATTGCCAGTACAGCAGGGCTTGAGGCCGGGCGTGAGCCAGGATTTCCTGAATCATCCGGGCCTCGCGCAAGCCGTAATGGTAACTGTCCCAGGCGCGGGTATGGTAAGCCTGGGCGTCCACGCCCAGTTCGGTAACTAACAGCGGCAGGCCGAGCCATTCAGCCACTTCTCCCCATGCGCGGTACTGCTCGGGCGTGGCTCCGCCCCAGGAGTGGAAGGCCACGGCACCGGCGAACATGGCGGCTTTCGGTTGGGAGGCAGCGGCCAGGACATAGTTGTGGGTGTCGCGCGGGCCGGTGGCGTCGCCCAGCAACAATCTGGTTTTCAGCCCGAGTTTCTGGAAGTGTGCGCCGATGCGTTCGATGACGCGAGCGTGTTCCTCGGGAGTAAGTCCCACATAGACGCCGATGTTAGCTTCGTTGAAAGAGAACAAGTCGGGCTCCACACCATAAGTGCGTTTTGCGTAAAGCAAGTAACTGCCGATCAGCTCGAGCAGCTCGTCCCATTTTTCCGGATCTATACGGCGGAAGTGGGCGCGGCGGGGCTTCTCGTAGGGATCAACATAGAAGCGTTCCGGCAGCCACCATACCGAGATGACATAGGGAATGCCGCGCTGGTGAAACTGGCGCATGCGTTCGAAGTCGGCGCGGAGGGCGGGCCCGGGGTTGTCGCGCTCGCGGTCCCAGGCGAGCAGCTTCATTTCGGCGCGCCCCCAGGCCAGCCGCAGGTTCTGGAAGGTATAAGTTGCTACGGGCGATTGGTTGCTCCAGCAGTAATTGCCGCCGAAGCCGTGAAAGGGGCGGCCGGGCGCATTCTTTTGGATGGCGAGGCGGGCGGGCGGGGGAGCGGGCAGGGCGGTGAGGAGCTGGAGGCGCACGGAAAGGGGCGGGACGGCGCCGGGCTCGATGGGGCCTCGCGCCAGTGTGACGCGGATTTGCCAGGAGCGGCCCTCGGGGTCCCAGCGATCCACCAGGGCGATGGGCCGGGGACTGTCGAGGCGGATTTCGAGGGTGCGTGTCCCGTCGTGGCTGGCGAGGCGTAAGGAAGCGATCTCGGCACGAAGGAAAACCGGGTCGGCTGGTTTCGTGGCGGGAAGCGTGATTTCCGGCTGGTCCCCGGCGGCGACCTTCCCGCCCGTGAACAACGGGCGCGGGAGATCGAGAATCCATTCAAGACTCTGAACTTCGAGGCGCTGGGAAGGCTGGATCGAAATGGAATAACTCAGGCCGGCGTCGTCTTCGTTGGACTGGAGACGGAAGGTCCCCTCGCTTTCATCGGGCAACCGGAGGGATCCTGTCCAGGCGAGCAGGCCAGCTTCGCGGCGCAGAGGCCCGGACGGCGAGCGGGTTTGAAGCGGGATGCGCTTGCCGGTGGGCAGGACGGCTACGAGGCCTGAGACGACGGGCAGATCGGGGCCATCGCTGAGCAGGGCGATGATGCGACCTAGGCTGTCGTAAGCGGCCTTTTCAGCGGCGTGAACAACGCAGCAGGTCAGAACGAGCGAGAGCAGAGTGCGGCGCGGCATGTTTGTCCCCCGCATTCAGCATAGACGCCGGCGGCGGCGCGTGGTCAAGCAGGCGCAGGGGGTGTGGTAGAATGGCGCCCGTGCCGGGGATGCGCAACAAGCTCCTTGGCGGCCGCGGCGGCGGGGCTAGCGAGGCGAGCGGCGGGGGAAGGAGAAGGGGCCACGGCGTACTACATTGCATGGGGCGGTCTGACGTACCACTTCGTTGCGCAGGGCGAGGAGCTCAGGTGCGCGCAGGTGGGCGCGGTGCACACGCCCTTGCAGTTCGAACTGGAAGAACAGGCGGCGGCGTTCGTGCGGCGCCTGATGACGGACGAAGCGGTGCGGGGATGGCTGCGCCAACTGGCTTCAGGTGGCGCGATCGGGTCCCAGCGGCTGAACGACGATGAGGTGGTGCGGGCGCTGACGTATCTGCTGACGACGCGCAGGCTGGAGGTGCTGCACTGCCGGCCGCCGCTGGAGCCCACGCTTCCGCAGGAGGCCGAGGGCGCCCGGGCGCCAGCCGAACGTGAGAAGGCGGCCCCGGTCGTCGAGAAGCACTGGATCGAGTTCAAGGTGGTGGAGGAGAAAACCAAGCGGTTCGTGTCGGAAGTGACCTTGAAGGTGGAGTTGCCGGGGCGCGGCGAGGAAACGCACAGCACGGAGGCGCGCGCCTTGCACATCCCGCTGGGCCAGGCCGGGGTAGCCAAGATCGTGGGGATGGAGCACGCCGAAAGTTGGATCGTGGTCGCAGTGCAGCAGGGCTGAGTCATTCGCGAGCGGCAAAACGCGGATCGGTGAGGCCGCGCAGGCCGGAGGCGGGGTCGAACCAGAGGGCGCCGCAATAGCCGTGGGGAGAAGCCACCAGACGGAGGTGGCGGATGGTCCCGAGCGGCGGGGCGATGAGTTCCCAGGCCCTGCCCCGTGCGGAGGCGGCCCAGATGCGGTCCTCGATGGCGGCGAGCACGAGCAGGCCGCCGGCTTCGTGACCGGAGATGGCCCAGGCGAAAGGTGGCTTGGGCGGTGTGGGGACGCGCAGTTGCTGGGGCGGGGCGGTTGGAGCAGTGAGGAGAACGCGCAGATAAACGGGCTGTGCCCCGGGAGCGTTTTCGATCAGCGCGTGTCCCCAATCGTCGGTTTCCCGCGCGAGGCGTGCAAGCTCGAAAGCCAGCAGGTGGCCGCTGCGCGAAAGGACTTCGCGTGGGGCAGGGGCGGCTGGTTTTCCTTCCAGGGTCCAGGGACAGGCGAGGATGCGGAAGGAGTCTTCGGCCGGCTCGGCCCAGGCCAGCAGCAAGGAGGGCGGTTCCGAGAGGGCGTTCCAGCGAGCCAGTAGGCGCACAGGCGGCGAGGCATGTAAGGGCGCCGGCGGCAGCAGCGCGACAGACTGGTCGGTGAGGCGTGCGAGGCGGAGGACGGGCTGGGTGCCGGCGAGGCCGTAGAGGAGAAGAAGAGGCCGGCGCCGTCGGCGGGGTGGAAGCCGGGCTGGGCGAGGCGCGGCTGGTCGAGGCCGGTGGCGACGGCGTCGGGCCGCGCCAGCACGGCCCTTCCCCAGAGGCGGCGGGCTTTGAGCAGACCGTTTTCCAGCCACGCGATCCATCGTCCTTGGAGGTCGGGGGCGGTGTGGATGGAGACGGCCAGGTCGCGCAGGGGCGTCGAAGCGGTCCCCAGGCGGAAGGCCACGGCGTCTTCGAGCTTGGGTCCGGAGGAAGTGGGTCGGTAGTACAAGGTGGCGGGGTGCTCGTGGGAGCGGTGGTCGAACAGGGCGAGGGCGACGTTCTGGTAGGCGCAGAAAGCGACGGCCAGACGGGAAAGCTCGAGGGGGACCACGCGGAGCTCGATGGGCGCGGCTTGGATGTGGCGACCGGCCAGGGCGAGGCGGGCCACGAGCGAGTAGCGGCCCGGGGTCAGGACCGAGAGCGTGTAGAGGGCGGGGTCTTGAGGGAAGCGGATGAATTCGCCCGGGGACAGCGTCTCGTATTCCGGCTGGGGCGGCGGCGGCAGTTGCAGGCCAGCCGCAAGGGAGTCGCGGTAGTCCTGCTCCGAGCAGCGATAGCGGATCTGGCCGGCGGCATCGCGGAATTCGAACTCGAGGGGAACGACGGGAAAGGTCTGGACGCTGACCGGCTGGGGGGAGCGGTTGACGAGCACGGCTTGCAGGGCGAGGGATTCGCCGGAGACGACTTCGGTGCGGGGCAGTTGCAAGCTGAGTTCGAGGTCGGACACAGGTTTCCCTCCTTGCGGATCTTCTTTCCGCATGCAGGCGCACAGCGCGCCGGCCAAGGCGGCCGAGGCGGTGCGGCGGGTCGGCGAAGCGGAAGGGCGGTTCATGGATCTTCGAGGTTGCCCTGAGGGCAGGGCATGGACTCGACGGCCCAGCCACGGTTGCGCAACAGGCATTTGCCGCAGAAGGCCTGGGGCGAGGAGCGGTCGTAGCTCATGATGCAGAAACGGTTCCAGCCGCGGTTGTGTGCGTGAGCCTGGGTCTGATGATGGGGATTGACGGCCACATCGTGTTGATTGGGCTTGGCGCCGGGCGCGGGCTGAGGGCCCTGACGGCCGCGGGCGTGTTCCAGGTGACGGTGGTGGCCGATTTCGTGGGCCCAGACGGCGGCCTCGCGCGGGGTGAACAGCCAGCAGGCGCCCAGGGCGACGCCCACTGCGGGCAGGGGCATGGGGATCTGGCGGCGTTCGGTGGCCCGGAAGGTGCCCTGGCAGTGTTGGTCGGAGCAGGAGCGATTGAGGTAGGCGCTGCTGGATCCGGCGCCGGCGGTGGGGTCATTGACGACTTCGGTGACCTGGATGCCGCAGTGGTCGCAGGTACACTCTAGCAAGCTCAGCGTGGGAGAAGCCTCGAACTCGACCAGGAGGTGGCCGCGCAGGAGGCCTTTTTTCTTTTCAATGGCGCGAAGCAGTTCGTGCAGGAGTTTTTCACGATAAAGACGCCAGCCGTTGTCAAGGAAACCGTTTTGCAGCCAGGTGACGAAGGCGTTGAGGTTGCTCTGCCTTTCGGGGATGCCGTAATGGGGCAGGTGCAGATAGGGCCAGACATAGCCGGGGGTGTAGTTGGCGGTGAGATTCTGGTAGGGGGAGCTCTGAGTTTTCAAGATGCTTTCTACGATTCCTTTGTAATCTGGATTCCTTTGTAATCTGCGGGCGAGAGTAAGTCGTCCACCCTGAATTCCTGCATGTTGCCGCCTCCTTCAGGGACGAAGTGAAGGTAGGCGGGGCGGTAGAAGTTTGCGGCTTCGAGGGCAGTCGCCTCCCAGCCGGGCTGCGGTTTCGGGAGCCAGCCGATGTAGCCGCGGAGGGAGGTTTTTCGCCAGACGCGGAGGCCAGCGGTGCGGGCCAGGGGGCGTTTGGGGTAGCGTTTTTCGAGGACGGCGCGGTTGGGAAAGTCGCTCTGGCCGGGCAGGGGGCTTGAAGCTGACCTGGGCGCAGAAGACGTAGCCGTCGCCCGCGATGCGGGAGGGGCGGAGATAGACGCCGGCGGCGCCGACGTGCGTCTCAACGAGTTTGCCGGGCTCCTGCCCGAGGTCATCGTGCACCAATGTAGCGATGGATTTGACGCCGGCATCGTCGAAAGCCAACCAGGGCAGCAGGCTGTCGCGCCGTCCGAAACCGAAAGGGACTTTGTAGTAGGTGGCGGCGTTCTGAGGACGGATGCCGCCGCAGTCGGCGCCGTAAGCGCTTTCAGGGCAATTGGCCTGGACGATTTCCTGAATGAAACGGCGGGCACGATGATTGTTTTTGTCGGGGGAGGGTATGAGCGAGTCATCTTCCGGCAGGTCCTTGAACGTCCAATCGACACGCAAGGGGCCTACGGCGCGGCGCATGGCGTCGGTGACGGCGGGGGGCGAACCGGCGGGTTCGAGGAGGTCGTTTTTGGAGAGCAGGGGGAGGCAAACGAGGACGGGGATCCAGGGGCGGGCGATGGCCTGTTTATCTTTGGCCACGCGCGCGTCGCCGATATCCATGTCGCCGTGGTAGTTGTCCATGGCCATGGGATCGGTGGCGGGAACGCCGCTTGAGTGTAGCAGTGGCGGTCGTCGACCCAGACGATGAGTTGCTGGTCGGGGTCGCGCAGCCGTTGGGACGCTTCGGCGAGACTCAAGTTGGCGCGGTTGGCAGGGTCGCCGAGCAACGGACGACATTCGGGAGGCAGGCGCTTGAGCTGTTCCTTGGTGTCGGTGTCGAGAGTGCCGGAAGGCCGAAGGCGCTCGTAGCCGCCCGATCGGTTGGGTTTGGGCCAGGAGCGCTGGAATTCGGCGAGTGCGATCTTGAATTCCTCGCGGGCGGAGTCGGCGTCGATGGGACCGGGGTGGAAGCCGGCGCGGGCCAGGCGGAGCTTGAAATCTTCGAGCGAGTCGGTGGGCGGCGCGGGCGGTGGCAGGAAGGGTGCGATGGCGAGCTCCAGGGAGACGGGGTCGTTCCAGAGGTTGGAGGGGTCGCGGCCGGTAGCGGCGTGACACCAGAGGCGGACTTCGGTGTGGGCCACGGCGAGGGCCAGACCTTCGTCGGTGAACATGTCGGTATGGGCTTGGATCTGGACGCGATAGGGCATGCGATCGGGGCGGGCCAGGGACATGCCTTCCTGCCAGAGATATTGGTGGTCGCCGGCACTTAGGTCGGAGGGGCCGAGGGCCTTGCGGAAGACGACCTGGTCCTCGCCGTCCCAAATGACGATCTGGCCATGGCGGAGTTTGCTGGTGGCGATGACCTTCCAGCGGATGCGGAGGGACTCCTGTTTGGGGCGGGGCGGGGCGCCGGGGCCGGGCTACTCGAATTCGATCCAGAAGGGATCCAGGCGGATGCGGGCCTGGGCGTCGCTGGCGACTTTGAAGTAACGCAGCAAGATAGTGTAGGGCGAAAAGGCGGCGTTGATGTAGCGCGTTTGGCCGGGGCGCGGTTTGAGTGCGCCCTCGGTGGCCTCGCTTTCGCCGCGCCACTCAGGCGCCTGGTAAGCCGCGCGTGGCCGAGAGATGAGGTAGCGGCGCCGGCGGATGGGCAGGTCAATCTCGGTGAAACTGAACTTGAGGAAATCCCCCTCGGGCTGCGGTGTGGCGCGAGCGTAATGGCTGGCGTAAACTTCGACATCCACTTTGTCGGCCCGCTCGCGCGGTCCCTCGACATAGTAGTGGATGTCGCAGATTTCCTGCCCGGGAATGAACCACTTGTCCAGCTTGGTGATGCTGACGGCGGGAGGGGGCAACAGCTTGCGCACGATGATGGTGTGGGATTGATCGGTGGGGAGGCCCTCCCGGCGGAAAATTCTGGGGATGAGAATCTGGGCCTTGACGCCGCGGGCGGGATCGAGGACCGTCTGGCTGGGGTCGGGGTCCAGGCGCTTGCAGCCCACGATTTCAATGAGCGCGCGGTTGACTTCGGCCGGGTTGTCGGTGCCCCAGTTGAAGCGGGCCAAGTCCTGCCAGGAGAGGCCAGGCGGGCAGCGATGGCGGGCGATTTTCTCCAGGGTATCGCCGGGTATCACGGTGTACCGTGCCGCGTTTTCGGGGCTGTCTCAGAGCCAGGGCATGCGCGCCCGCCTCCCTCACAGCAATTTAGCGGAAAGCACGCAGGCCTGCAACAGTCGGTCCGGCTGCCGGGCGCCATGCTACATTCGTTGCTTCGGGGAATCGCGATGTCGTGGAGCAGACGCACGTTCCTGATGGCGGGGGTCGGCGCGGGGGCGGCCCAGCGCCGGCGAGCGCCTGCGGCCCCGCCCAACGTGGTGCTGATCCTGGCGGACGGCCTGGGCGCCTGGATGCTGGGCTGTTACGGCAACAAGGAGATCCGCACGCCCAACATTGACTTGCTGGCGAGGGCGGGAACGCGCTTCGTAAACCACTTCGTGGTAACGCCCGTCAGCTCGGCCAGCCGGGCGACGCTGTTGACGGGCCGAACGCCGCGGCAGCACGGGATTCACTGCTTTTTAACCGACCAGCCGGCGGAGAAGCCGCCGCAGGGCCAGAAAGAACCGCCTGCTTCGTTCGCGGGGGAAGTGATGATCTCGGACCTGCTCGCGGCAAAGGGCTACCAGTGCGCCTATCTGGGCCAGTGGCAAATGGGCAACGACGCCAGGCCGGGCCACGGGTTCGGCGTGACTTACACGCTGGCGCCCGGCACCGGGCGCTATCAGGACCCGGACATGTACCTCAACGGGCAGCCGGTGAAAGAAAAGGGCTATCTTGCGGAGTTACTGACCAGGAAAGCGTGCGAATATATCGAAGAACGCAAACCCGGGGAGCCGTTTTTCCTGGTCGTATCTCATCTCAACCCGCATGCGCCTTACGAGGGACACCCGGAGAAGTATTACGAGATGTACCGGGAGGTGCGCTTCGAGACGATCGGCTGGGAGCCGCCGGCGCCCAATGCGCTGCGTGACAAAGAGTACTTGCAGGATATGGTAGGCAACATCCGGCGGTGCGCGGCGGCGGTGACGGCGCTGGATGAGCAGATCCCGCCGATTCTGGCGGCGCTGGAGCGCAAGGGGTTGCGGGACAATACGCTCGTAGTCTTCACCGCCGGTAACGGCTACCTGCTGGGGCGGCACGGCTTGTGGAGCGACGGTCTGGCCTCGGACCCGATCAACATGTACGAGGAAGTGATGGCGGTGCCCATGATCTGGAACTGGCCGGGCAAGGTCCCGCCCATGGCGGCGCGGCCCGAGTTAGTCAGTGTTTACGACTTTTTGCCCACGCTCTGCGAGGTGACAGGAGTGGAGCCACCCGCGGACCGGAATCTCTGCGGGCGCAGTTACTGGCTGCTGGCTTCGGGGCGGGTGCGGCAGATGAAGGAGCCGTGGCGGAACCTGGTCTTCGGGCACTACCGCAACACGGAGATGGCGCGTGATGCGCGCTACAAGCTGATCCTGCGTGACGGCGGCGAGGGTCCGGGCGAGCTTTACGACCTGCGCCAGGATCCCAGGGAGAGAATCAACCAGTACGACAATCCCGAGTACGTGACGGTGCGGGAGTCGCTGGCGCGCAGGATCGAGGAGTGGCGGCGGCGTTGCTCTTGAGCGTCGCGCTGCTGGAAAGGAGGAGGGCATGAGGTGGCAAGCTTTGCCGGCGGCGTGGGTGTGCGCAGTTGCCCTGAGCGGTCAGGAGCTGCCGGGCCTGCGCGCCCCGGTGCGCGTGGTGTGGGATTCCAGCGGCATACCGCACATTTTCGCGGCCAGCGACGCCGATGCCATGACGGCGCTGGGCTACGTGCACGCGCGGGACCGCTTTTTCCAGATGGACCTGCTCCGGCGCCAGGCTTCGGGGACGTCGGCGGAGTTGCTGGGGCCGGCAGCGCTGGCGGCGGACATCCGCGCGCGGACCCTGGGATTGAGGCGGGCGGCCGAGGCTTCGTGGGGGGCGCACGGGGAGGCCATGCGTTCGCTGCTGGAAGCGTACGCGCGGGGCGTCAATGCGCGGCTGCACGAGACGGGCTCGCTGCCGCCGGAATACGCCGCGCTGCGGCTGACGCGGGCTTCGATCCCGGAGTGGACTCCCGTGGATAGCCTGACCGTGGCCAAGGCGCTGGCGTACCAGCTTTCTTTCGACGCGGAACTGGACATGGCGCTGACCCTGGGCCTTGCAGCAGCGCAGCGGGCGGGCGAGGCGCGGGGCTTCGACGGAACCTTGCTGTTCAGCGAAGATCTGATGCGATCGGCGCCGTTCGATCTCACGGTTTCGATCCCCGGGTTCATAGCCGCGGCGCGGGTCCCCGTCAAGCGGGAGGCCGCGGCCGGCTACCGGTTGCCGAATCTGGCGGCGACGCTGCGCTCGGAGACGTTGGAGCTGGCGCGGCGGCACCTGGAGCAGGCCGGGGGCGCGCCGCTCTTCGAGGGGACGCTGGGTCGGCGCGGGGCGAGTAACTGGTGGGCGGTGAGCGGGCGCCTGACGGCTACCGGATTCCCGATGCTGGCGAGCGACCCGCACTTGACGCTGAGCACGCCGCCCATCTGGTACGAAGCGCACCTGGTGGTGACGGCGGATCCCGAGCGGGGACCGATGAACGTCGCCGGCGTGACGCTGCCGGGCGTGCCCGGTGTGATTTTGGGGTGCAACGAACGGCTTTGCTGGGGCGCCACGATGAACCCGCTCGACGTGACCGACGTGTACGAGGAGCGGCTGGTGCTGGACATGGCGGCGCTGCGCCCGCGAGCGACCGTCTTCGAGGGGCGCGAGGAGCCGCTGGTGGTGCTCGAGCAGCGCTACCGCGTGAACCGGGCGCGCTCCGGGGCGATGGACGACCTGGTGGAGGCTTCGGTGGGGCCTTTCGAGGGCGGGCTGACCTTCATCGTGCCGCGCCGCAACAACGGGCCGATCGTGGCGGTGGAACTGCGGGGCCTGACGACGCTGATCGGGCTGAGCGTGCAATACGCGGGCTGGGGGCCGACGCGCGAGCCGCAAACGTTCTTGGAAGTGGCGCGGGCGCGGAACGTGGTCGAGTTTCGCCAGGCGCTGCGGTGGTTCACCTTCGGCTCGCAGAACTGGGCCTGTGTGGACGCCGACGGCAACATGGCCTACTTCACCAGCGGGGAAATGCCGTTGCGCGAAGACCTGGAGCTGCTGGGACGGTTTGACGGCGTGCCGCCTTACATGATCCGCGACGGCACGCACCGCTATCGGCACGAGTGGTTGGCGGTGAGGGCGAGGCAGCCGGGGCAGGCGCTGCCCTACGAGATACTGCCGCGGGAAGAGATGCCCTACGTCTACAACCCGCCGGAGGGGTTTGTGGTGAACGCCAACAACGATCCGGTGGGCGTGACGCTGGACAACAATCCGCTGGGGCGCAGGCGCTCCACCGGGGGCGTGTACTACCTCAGTCCCGGCTACGACGGCGGGTTCCGCGCGGGTCGCATCGCGGGCCTGATCCGCGACATGATCCGGCGTGGCGAGGCGATGACGCTGAGCACGATGGCTAGCATCCAGGCCAACCACCAGATGCTGGATGCGGAAGTTTTCGTGCCGCACATCGTGGCTGCATGGCAGAGAGCGCGACGCGAGGACGCCGGCGAGGGGCTGAAGGCGCTGGCGCGCGATCGCGAGGTGGCGGAGGCGGTGGCACGCCTGCGCGTCTGGGATTTTTCGACGCCGACTGGTATTCGCGAGGGCTTCGATCCTGGGGACGATCCGGAGGGGCTGCGGGAGCCTTCGCACCAGGAGGTTCAGGCGAGCATCGCGGCGACGCTGTATAGCGTGTGGCGCGGGCAGTTCATCCGGCTGACGCTGGACGCAGCGCTGGAACGCGCCGGGCTGGGCGGTTTCGACGTGCCGGACGACCAGGCGCTGGCGTCGCTGCGCCGGCTGCTGGAGAACTTCGCGGCGCTGCGCGGGCGGGGATCTTCGGGCGTGAATTTCTTCGAGGCCGAGGGAGCGCGGTCGCCCGAGGAAGCGAGGGATTTGCTGATTCTGCGGGCGTTGCGGGGCGCTTTGGACCGGCTGGGCGGGGAGGCATTCGCTGCGGCTTTCGCAGGTTCGCGCAACCAGGACGATTACCGCTGGGGCAGGCTGCACCGGGTTGTCTTGCGGCATGTTCTGGGCGGGGCGTTCAACGAGCCGGCGGGAAGCCTGACGCCGGAACTGGGACCGCTGCTGCCCGGGTTCGCGCGAG